>DOQE01000143.1:0-5927 GCA_003512585.1 Bacillota bacterium
TTATTCCATAACAATTCTTTATTTTGGGTAGTGGAGAAAAACCCTGGGGCTATTGCGTTAACCCTAATGCCAACTTTTGAAAAATAAACCGCTAGCCATTTAGTGAAATTAGAAATTGAGGCCTTAGCCCCGCTATAAGCAGGGATTTTTGTAAGGGGGGTAAAGGCATTCATGGATGAAATATTTAATATGGAACAGCCTTTTCTATTAATCATATCTTTAGCAAATTCCTGCGTAACCAATAAAGTACCCATGAAATTCAAATTGAAGACAAATTCAATTCCATTTTCATCCAATTCAAAAAATGACTTAATTCCTTCTACTTCTGGATTAAAATATTCATCATCTGTAGATGCTTTTGGGGAATTTCCACCGGCCCCGTTAATTAAAATATCTACTTTTCCGAATGTATCTAGTATTTCTTTGTGGCATTTTGCAATTTCATCTTTTTTTAAGACATTAACTGCAAATCCTTTCGCAATCCCACCTTCCTTTGTTATTTCTTTAGCAACTAAATCAGCCTTGTCCTTTGCTAAATCCAACACGGCGACTTTAGCTTTTGAAGAGGCAAAAGCCTTCGCTAAAACTGAACAAATAACTCCTCCTGCCCCTGTAATGGCAACTACCTTGTTTTCAAAATTGACATTTAATGGTAATTTCATTTTTTATCTCCTTTATTTTAATTCAGCCATTTCAAATAAACCGTTTATATAGGCGGCACCTAAAGCTCTGTCGTATAAGCCATATCCTGGTTTACCATTTTCTCCAAAAATGTTTCTACCATGGTCTGGCCTAACATAGCCATCAAAGCCGTTATCCACTAACGCCTTGACTATTTTGGCCATGTCTAAGCTTCCGTCTTTGCTAAAATGTCCTACTTCGCAGAAAGAATCCTTTTCATCCGTATATAAGACATTTCTTAAATGGGCAAAGTGAATACGTCCTTGTTTGCTATATTTTGCACCCATCTTTACTAAGTCATTTTTTCTTCCTGCTCCTAATGAGCCTGTGCAGAAAGTTAAACCGTTTCTAGTCGAAGGGACGGCTTTAAACAATTTGTCCAAATCTTCTTCCGTGGAAACAATGCGTGGCAAATTAAAGATATCCCAGGGGGGATCATCTGGATGAATGGCCATGTTGACATCATATTTTTCACACACGGGTATTATTCTTTTTAGAAAATAAACCAAATTTGAGAAAAGTTCTTCATGGGAAATATTTTTATAAATATCCAATAAACCTTTTAATTCTTCTTTGGAATAAGATTCGTCCCAACCTGGTAAATGAAGATTGTTTGGATCGATTTTTTTAAAGTCTTCATAGGAGTAACTTAAGGAATTGCTTCCATCTTTATTTTGGTGATGCAAGGAAGTTCTTAACCAATCGAAAACGGGCATGAAGTTATAACAAACGCATTTAACGCCAACTTCAGAACATAATTTTATGTTTTGAATGGAGTTTTCTATGTATTTATCCCTATTTGGTCCTGCGTATTTTATCTCTTCATGGACTGGAATGGATTCAATTACTTCCATGGTTAAGCCGTGTTTTTTGGCTATTCTTTTTAGTTCTTCTAAACTTTCTTTTTTCCAAACCTCGCCAACTTTAACATCATAACAAGCCGTTACAACGCTATACATGTTAGGGATTTGTCTAATGTAATCTAGGGGTATTGAATCGCTTTTCCCATACCATCTAAATGTTAGTTTCATATCGATTCCTCCATTAATAATGATATACATTTAATGGTTTTATAAAAATTGCAATTTATTTAATAAAGAATTGTGAAACTTTAAATTATATTTTAAATGAAAAATTGAAATATTTTTACGAAAATATTGTAATTGTTTCTATAAACAAGGCAGTTATAATCCTTTTTTGTGGGAGTATGCTAATGGGCAACAAGCTTTTGGAAAATAAATTTTTTGACTCAAGGGCAAAAAAAGAGAAAGTGACTTTCTCTGAAATGGCTTTTGGGTATTTAATCGGTCCATTCGGCGCTTTGCTAGGAAGTGGTGTTTTTACTAGCTTTTTAAATAGATATTGGACCGATTGTCTTTTTGCGGATACAAAAGTTGACGGCGAGTTCCCTTTAAACATAACTTTGTTTTTAACTTTATTGCCACTAATTGGAACCATTTTAATTGTCATTGGCAATTTAGTTGCCGGTAGGCTAATTGATAAAACAAAATCAAAGCAAGGGAAAGCTAGACCTTGGATATTGCTAACTTCTATTCTTCTTGCTGTTTCTAGTATTGTTTTGTTTATATGTCCTATAGGCTCTCCTATAGCCAAGATGATTGTTACTTCTATTGGCTATGTTCTTTATTATGCGGTGAGCTTCCCTTTGTATAATACAGCGAATTCTTCTTTGATTCCTTTATCTACTAGAGATGGAAAGAAAAGAAGCTTACTAGCTAGTTTGGCCAATATTTCCCATTTGGGTGTTATGGGATTTGGCCAAATGGTATTTGGTGCGATCGTTATCAATTTTTTAATTGGGTATGACGGAATAAAATGGATGATTGCTTTTTTAATAATAGGCGTCATTACATTTGTTTGTGCTTTATTACAATACTTTAATACGAGGGAAAGAGTCAGCGAGGAACTTTCTGAATCTGAAGTTGATAGTAGTAAGCAAGTATCATTAAAAGAACAATTTTTAGCAATTTGCAAAGATGGATACTTTTGGCTAATTATAGTTTTCTATTTATTTTTCCAAGTATCTGGTGCCTTTAAAAACACCTCAATGGTTTATTTTTGTGATTTAGTCTTAAATAAAGCAGAAGGAATCACGGCTGAAACCTATACAACCATATTAGCTGTTTTAGGGGCTGTGCCTATGGCTGTTGCTTCTATTTTTTGCTATCCTTTGTCAAATAAAATAGGAAAGAAAAATCTTGTTTTGATTGGTTTGGGGCTAGGGGTAGTTGGCGGAGTAATTGCTGGAATTGCCAATGGAAATGTAATAATAGTATCGATTGGCGTGGCTTTAAAATGTCTTGGTAGTTCGCCTGCTTGCTATTTAATTTTAGCAATGATTAGCGATGTTATAGAGCATATTGAAGCAAAAAAAGGCATTAGATGTGATGGCTTAATAATGTCTATTTATTCTTCTATCATGGTCGCGGCTACCCCGATTGCAACAGGCATATTTAATGCTATGGGCGGCTCGACTAGTTCTTTAATTTCTAATGTTTCCTATGTTTGGATAGAAACAATTGCCTATGGAGTATGCTTCCTTGTTATGCTCTTTTTTAATGTAGAAAAGCATTCTAGCGAGGATAAATTCATAATAGAGGAAAGAAAACTTAAAAAGAGTGAGAAGGTAGACAAATGAAAAAATTTTTGGATGAAGATTTTCTTTTAAACAATAAAGTTGGTCTAGAACTTTACCAAAATTATGCGAAAGATGAACCTATTTTCGATTACCATAATCATTTAAATGCTAAGGAAATATACGAAGATAAAAAATTCGATACCATTACCGATCTTTGGCTAATTGATGATGAAAAGCATGGCGATCATTACAAATGGAGGCTTATGAGGGCTAATGGGGTAGATGAATTTTTCATAACTGGGGACGCTAGCAAAAAAGAAAAATTTATTAAATGGATAGAGACTTTATCTATTTCCATTGGTAATCCATTACATCATTGGTCGAATTTGGAATTAAAAAAATATTTCGGAATTGATGAACCTATAAAGCCAATAGATGCCTGTAAATATTACGATATATTAAATGAAAAACTATCTAGCTTAACGGTTAGAAAAATATTAGAAATGTCTAATGTTAAGGTTTTAGCTACTACTAATGACCCGTCTGAATCTTTAGAATACCATCATAAATTAAAAGAAGAAAACTATTCTATTAAAGTCGTTCCTACTTTTAGGCCAGATAAGGCAACAAATGTTTATGCAGATGGTTATTTAGACTATTTAAAAACCCTATCTACTGCTTCAAATATTGAAATAACTAGTTATTCTACTTTGTTAAAAGCTTTAGAAAATAGACTTCTTTTCTTTAAAGAGAATGGCTCTTTTATTTGCGATCATTCTGTAGAAGATATGGTTTATACAAAATTAGATAAGAGTGAAAAAGAACAACTATTTAGCCATATTGTAGAAAGCAAAGAAATTTCTAAAAACGACATGCTAAATCTAAAGATGAATATAATTGGCGATTTAGCTAGACTTTACCATAAATACGGATTTGCCTTGCAACTTCATCTAAAGGCTATTAGAAACAATTCTAGGCGTAACTATTTACGTCTAGGACCTGATTCTGGCTTTGATGCTATAAATGATCAAAATATTATTAAGCCGCTTTCTAGATTCTTCTCGGATTTAGACGAAAGTGAGGAATTGCCAAAAATAATTCTTTATTCTTTAGATAATAATGATTTGCCTTTACTTGCTGCCCTTGGCTATTGTTTTCAAGACGGCATTATTCCTGGGAAGATTCAAATTGGTCCATCTTGGTGGTTTAATGACACGAAAGTGGGCATGGAAAAACAATTAGAAGTCATATCCAATTTTGGGCTTTTTTATAAATTTATTGGCATGGTTACCGATTCTAGAAGTTTCTTAAGTTTCGCTAGACACGATTATTTTAGAAGGGTGCTTTGTAACTACGTAGGCTCGTTAGTCGAATGTGGTGAAATCCCATTTGATATGGACATGTTAGAAAAATTGATTAAAGGCATTTGCTTTAACAATGCTTTAAATTATTTTAAATAAAGGAGAAAAGTATGAATGTAGTTAAAAAAATAGAGGAAATAAAAATCGTTCCTGTTGTTGTTATTAACGATATTGAAGAAACGATCCCTTTAATGGATAAATTAGTTGAAGGAGGGGTTCCTGTTGCTGAAATTACTTTTAGGACAAGTTGCGCAAAAGAGGCAATTAAATTAGCTATCAGCAAATATCCAGATGCCATAATTGGGGCTGGAACCGTCATTAACAAAGAGCAATGCAAGCAAGCTATAGAAGCTGGATCAAAGTTTATTGTTTCGCCTGGATTATCAAAAGAAGTATTCGAAATTTGCAAAGAAAATAATATTCCTTATGTTCCTGGAGTAGTGACCCCAACAGAAATTATGGAAGCAATTTCTTTAGGACTAGATCATTTAAAGTTCTTCCCGGCAGGTGTTTTTGGAGGATTAAAGGCAATCAAAGCTTTATCTGCTGCTTTTTCTTCCATAAAATTTATGCCTACGGGCGGAGTCGATCTATCTAATCTTTCTGAATTTGCCTCCAATAAAAAGATATTTGCAATCGGAGGATCGTTTTTAACAAAGGGTGATATAGTCTCTAATTGCCAAGAAGCCGTTAAAATAATTAAGGAGAGTAAATAACATGGCTAAAATAGTTACATTCGGGGAGATAATGCTAAGACTTTCTTCCCCTTCTTATTCTCGTCTAATTCAATCCCAACAATTCGATGTCCATTATGGTGGTGGAGAAGCTAATGTTGCCGTTAGCTTGGCTAATTATGGTCACCAAGCTTATTTTGTTAGCAAACTTCCTTCTAATCCGTTAGGAGATGCCGCAATTAATTCGCTTAGAAAATATGGGGTGGATACTTCTTATATTTCTAGGGGAGGCGAAAGAGTTGGTATTTATTATCTAGAAACTGGTGCTTCCATGCGCGCTTCCAATGTCATTTATGATAGAAAATATTCTTCTATTTACGAAGCTGGCGTTGAAGATTTTGACTTTGATGAGATTTTCAAAGGCAAGGATTGGTTTCATTTCACAGGGATTACCCCGGCTTTAAATGATGATGTTGCCCATTTAGTAGAATTGGCTTGCATTGCTGCTAAAAAGGCTGGTTGCACTATTTCTTGCGATTTGAATTTCAGAAAGAAATTATGGACTAGCGAAAAGGCTATTTCCGTTATGTCTAAGTTAATGAAGTATGTTGA
>DOQE01000143.1:6024-6560 GCA_003512585.1 Bacillota bacterium
TAAACAAATGAAAGAAAAATTTGGCTTTAAATACATTGCCACTTCCTTAAGGGAATCCATCTCTGCAAGTGACAATAATTGGAGTGGCTTAATTTATGATGGAACCAATTTCCATTTATCAAAGAAATATTGTGTAAGGATTGTCGATAGAGTCGGTGCGGGAGATTCTTTTGCAGCAGGTGTCATTCATGGCTTGCTCGAATATAAAGATGCTGCTAAAGCCGTTGAATTTGCTGTAGCCGCCAGCGCCTTAAAACATACAATACCTGGAGACTTCAACCATGTAAGCAAGGCTGAAGTGGAAACCTTGATGAATGGAGATGGGTCTGGAAGAGTTCAAAGGTGAATTATTTTTCCCAACTCATTGAGTTTCCAGAAGTTACGATATAGGATTTATCCTTTTCCTTAACTTTATTAATATCTAGGGCTTCTTCTAAGGAGTTCGATTTTACTAAAAGATGGTTAACGCCATCTTTTAATTTTATTTTGCACTTAAAAATATGCGACCCGTGTATTGTTTTGATTAATTTATTGTT
>DOQE01000087.1 GCA_003512585.1 Bacillota bacterium
GTTAATTCATATGAATCGGCATTTTCTACGGCATCCCAGGTTAAGGTTTTGGAAGAATTATCAAATGATAAATTTGTTGGAGCCAAAAGCGATTGATTCACCTCATTAAAAATAACTTTTGATAATTGGATTATTCCATTCTTGCTTTTCTTAATAGATATTTCAAGCTTATAAAATAAATCAGAAGTAGGATTATTGATTTCTACTGTATTATCGCCTTGCTTGAAAGACAAAGATTTTGAATTTAAATTTTCCTTGAAGGAAGAATCTGTTGCGGTATATAAAGTCGTGGAACTCACATTCGAAGTATTCCATGTATCGAATGTAAACACTATATTCTCTATGGGATTAGCAAAGGTCGCGGTTGTAGAAAATGTAGCCACTGAGGTGTCTTTTTTTGAACCTGCTTTTACATAATCCCATTCGTTATTATTGTTATTCCAATTTTCTAAATTATATTTGATTCCATCGCAATTGACTGACCAAGAATTCGTGTAACTGCCAATTTTCTCTGAATTGTAACTTGGCCCGAATTGAACTATGTGCGATGCTCCAGCTTTTGTTTCTAACGGATTATTGCTTTTAATGCTTGCAGTCGCAACAGCTAACCCTAATAATGCCAACGAAGATAAAACGAAGATGTTTTTTGCTTTCATTAATTTCTATCCCCCCTTATATTTGGGATTTGTTGTTCCGCTATTTAAGCAAGGAATGAGTTTGAATTGTCAACACTACTAAGAACAAACTCAAAACACCTTTTGAACAACGTAAATTATGTTACCATTATGTATATACTTAGGCAACATAGAAACCGTTTACATTTTCTTGATTAAGAGTATTATTTGCATAATTTTGCGTATTTTTCAGGCATTAATAATTTTAAATATTTTGTCATTGTATTTGGATGAACACGCATCTTTTTGCTTATCTTTTTAATAGGGATATTTAAATTAATTAGCCTTACTATTTCCTCTTCTTTTCCTTCCAGTTTATTCTTTTTGTTTTTTGAGCCAAGGGGTCTACCTAGCCTTTTGCCTTCTGCTTTAAGTCTAGCCAAGGATTCTTTCGTCCTTTGGCTAATTAAATTCCTTTCTATTTCTGCACTTAACCCAAAGGCAAAAGCTAATACCTTTGATTGAATATCTTCCCCTAGCCTATATCCTTCCTTAATTGTCCATACTTGTGCCCCTTTTTTCATGCATATATTTAATATATCCATAATCATGAATAATGATCTTCCTAGTCTAGATATCTCAGTACAAATTAAAATGTCGCCTTTTTTACATTTTCTTAATATTTTTCCCAAGCCTCTTTCTTCATAGGATTTAGTACCTGATATCGATTCTTCAATCCACTTATCTATATAAATGTTTTTCTTCTCACAAAATGTTGATATCTCAAAATGTTGATTATCCACGACTTGTTTATCTGTTGATACTCTTACATATCCGTAAATCATTCTCTGCCCTTTGTCTTTTTTTATTTAATTTATTGTCAATGAAAAGCAGAGAATTCGAAAGGCAAAAAAATAATCACAAAAATAATGGGGGGATAGAAAGTGAAAAAAGGAAAAATATTATTGCTAACATCTTTTTTAAGCACCATTTCTTTATGTGGAGGTTTGTTGCTACAAACAAATTTAATTTCTAATGAAACTATCGCGGCTAGTGGAGAAAAATTTGTTAAAGTAACGTCGGATTCTAACCTAAGCGATGGAAAGTATTTGATTGTTTACGAAGCAGGCGAAGTTGCCTTTGATGGTAGTTTACCTACTCTTGATGTAGTCAGTAACTCAGTAAAAGTTACTATTGACAAAGAGGATAACTCGATTAGTTGGACTGACGAATTGGAAAAGTCTATTTTTGAATATTCCAAATCTGCCAATACATTGAAATCCGCAAGCGGTTATTACATTGGCAAGACCGCCAATAGTAATGGTTTGGATGCAAAATTAACTAAGCTAACTAATGATATTTCGGTTTATTCCGATGGATCTGCTGATATTAAAAGTTCCGGTGGTGCTTTCCTGCGTTATAACTCAAGCAGAGATCAAACTAGGTTTCGCTATTATAAGTCTAAGAGTTATACCGCACAAAAGCCCGTTTCTTTATATAAATTAAATACTATTGAAAATCCATCTATCCAATTCGATGACTCTAATCTTTCTACAATCGACGAAGAATCTGACGGAACATTCGTTATAAAGAAAACCGCTATTTTAGATACCGATACAATTACATGGGCTTCTTCTAATGACAATGTCTTACTTGTTGATGAAAATACCGGCTATTATGTAGCTAGCAAAGTAAGTGAAAATACAACTGTCACCGTTACTGCTAAAGCAACACGTGATGGAGCTGAAATCGCTAGCGCTTCTTTTGAAGTTACCGTTATGCCTAAGGTAGCTATTACTGGCATCACTATCTCAAATGGTAGTTCTGCTACAATGGCAATTGGCGATACCTTAAAATTATCCGCTACCGTTGAACCTTCAAATGCCAATCAAAGCGTCACTTGGTCTTCAGAAGACGAAGCCATATGTTCTGTTGATGAAGAAGGAAATGTTAAGGCTTTAGCTGAAGGTACTGTCCTTATTAAGGCAACTTCCGTTTCAGATGCCACTAAATTTGCTACTATTTCAATTACCGCAAACTGGACTATTAAGGCTGCTAGGGCCGCAACTCAATCA
>DOQE01000003.1 GCA_003512585.1 Bacillota bacterium
TAAAGATCCCCTGATTCCTTTTCCTTGGCTAGTAAGGGTACCATCAAAAATAGAATAGGCTTTCTCTAAGCCTAAAGCTAATTGCTTTGCCCCTTCTTTTGCCCCATAAACGCTCATGGAACCATCGTCATCAAAGGTAACCAAAGAAGATAAAAAATATTCGTTATTGATTTTTACTTTAGAATTAGAGGAATCGACTAAATCATTAAAGGGTGAATTTGGATCAATAGAAACTATATAGATAACACTTTCTTCCCCGCTTAGCCCATCCTTAAATCCAACACCCCATCTAGAAGAAAAGCAATCCACGTCGTCCTTGTTTTCAAAATATGATGTCACGGGGACAATATTTTCTTCTTTNNAACTTTTAATAGTATAAGAATGTTGATTATAATCTCCGCTAATAAAATCCCAATTTAAATAATTGGCTCCATTTTGAAAAACATAGACAACCATCCAAATTAAAATCGCAAAAGTAAAACAAGAAAAAAGGACGGTCGAAAAATAAGAACATCCATCTTTTATCCTTCTTTTAAAAATATGATTATTTAAAGAAAATGAGGTTTCTTTATTCATCTATTTAGCCTCCTTTTTCTTAAATAGAAATTTCATTTTATAAAGCAAGGAGTCTTCCTTTTTATAATTTGGATTAATTCTTCTTTTTAAAGCGGAAAGCAAAGTCGAAGTCAATAAAATGACGATGATCAAAACTAACCCCAGGGAAAAACGCACATCATAACCAATCCCTGTCGCCTCACCAATCCCAGAAAGCATGGCGCTAGTCAAAGTATTGCCTGGTTTAAAAACATTATAAAAAGAAGTGCCTAAAGAGTTATTTCCAATAACCATTTGAATGGCAGTGGCTTCACCTAACGCCCTACCAATCCCAAGGATTATTCCTGCAAATATCCCAGATGTTGAAGTCCCAATTACTATTTTAAACTCCGTCTGTGCCTTGCTAGCCCCCAAGGCAATGGAAGACTTGATTAAGCCTTCATCGACAGCTTCCATGGCATTTATGGATAAAGTTGTCATAGTAGGAATTGACATCAAAGCCAAAATAATTATTCCCGATAGAATCGACCTGCCTCCAAAAGTCTCCACCCCTAAAGAAGCTATAATAGGACAAATGACCCCAGATCCAAATAAACCATAGACTACCGAGGGAATGGAAGATAATAAATCTATGGCACTTTGCAAAATCGCCTTAACATGCCTAGGGACAATCCTAACAATTAAAAGGGCAGTAAAAACGGAGGTAGGAATAGAGATTATTAAGCTTAATAAAGTCGTATATAAAGTAGTCAAAAGCAAGAAAGCCATGCCGCCAGTGCCATCATAAAGCCATCTGGAATTAGTAAAAAATAAGGAAGCATCTTGGTGGATATAACTACTCTTGTCCAAGGAATAGTTATGAAAAAAAGGATAGATGCCTTTATAAGTAATGAATATGGCTATAAAGATAACGAAAGAAGCGCAAAGCAAAGATAAAAAAAGGAAAAAGTACTTTACGATTTTATCGCAAAGCCTTTTCCTTTCGTAATATTTGTTATCTTTATTAGAAATAGAATCCATTATTTTGCCAATAGAGGATATTTGCTAACTTGAATGGAAGACCAAGTAGGAGCTTTGTCCAATCCAGATATAATTCCACCGGCAGTTTGGATAGAGGCAAGCCCTTCTTTACTGCTCATAAAATCAACGAAGGCATTAACGGCCATCTTTCTATTATCATTTTCTTCATAATCGCCACGGATGACATAATTAAAGTTACGGCTTAAAGTATAAGTTCCATCATTGACGGTATCTATCGAGGCCATAACTCCTTCAAAGGCAAGCCCTTTTATTCCTGAGGCGCTAGATAAAGAATCCAAAGAACAATAGCCAATGCCATATTTATCGTCTTTTATGGCTCTCATCATATCCCCATTAGAAGATTGCTTAGATACTTCGACGACAAATTTATCTTCTACTTTTACTTCCCCATATCCAATACCTTCAAAGAAGCATTCCCTAGTCCCTGAGCCGGATTCCCTAGAATATAGTTTTATATTGCCGCTTAAATTAGCGTCAAGCTCATTCCAAGCAGTCTTTTCCCCTTTATAAATGGCAGTCAAGGTAGCTTTATCGGTTGAAGAATAGCCATTATTAGAATTAACAATAGGTACAACGGCATCCTTGCACATGGTTCCATTTTTATTTTCATCCGTAAGGGTAGCCTTTTCATTGGCCTTTATTTCCCTAGAAAGGAAACCAATATCATATTTGGTATTGTTTTTCCCGGTTGTAACCCCAACCGTGGCATCCCCACTTCCTGTTTGATTCTTTTTCAAGGTAACTTTATTGCCTGTTAAAGAAGCAAATTTGGAGCCTAAGGCAGTAATGACTTTATCTACGGAAGTAGAACCGCACGATTTTAATTCTACCGGAGTAAATGTTTCGTTTTCATTTGTTGAAGAAGTTTCATCCTTGCCTTCACCGCATGCAATTAAAGCAAGGGTAGGAAGAATTAAGGTAAGTGTCTTTAAGATTTTTTTCATTTTTTAGCCTTTCAAACTAACGACAACATTTTGCTAAAAATGAAATAGGGCTTATACCAAGAAGTTGTAAAAAATTGTAAAGAAATTGTAAGGCCCGCTAAAATCCAATTCAAAAAAGAACAATTTATAAAAAGTCTATTTATTCTTTAAATTATTTAAAGCAATAGGATTATTACCAATTATTTTTTCTACCTTCTTGCAGCTTTCCATTTCCCTACAAGAAGCACACGTATCAAGTTTTTTTGTTTTAACGCAGTTCCTTATGGGACATAACTTGTCACAATATGGAGTCTTTGCCCCGTCTACTCGGCATCCAAGGCAATTGATCATTTCAGGAGTAATTTCAACTCCATTAAGCTTACTCCATAATTTGGCTACTTTTTCTCTTAAGCCATCATCATTATTTATTGTAGCAATCCTAGCATCGCAACTAGAACAATCTAGACCACAACAAGCTATTAATTTATCCATATTTAAATTATAAAAGAATTCATAAGTCTAAATAAATAGTTGATCAGGAAGAACTAGTTTTTCTTTTTTTGGGAAAGTTGCCTCAAACATAGAAAAACCTTTTTTATCTTTCTCGGCTATAAAATACCCATCTAAATCTTTATAAGTCCCCTTGACCCCATTTAAGAAATTAGGAATCAATTCCTTAATTAAAAAATAATCGGCATTTGGATCATCTTGATAAATGATTCCTTTTTCTTTCCCAACTACAAAACCAGATTTCCCGTAAAATAAAATGTTGCCTGTAATTGCCAAGGCACCTACGCCCATTTCTTTTGCCTTATCCATAGAATAATCTAGTAGATATTTGCCATAGCCTTGACGTTTATATTTAGGGGCAATGCTAAGCGGGCCAAAAGTCATAATTGGTATTTCTTTATTGTTAGAAATAATTTTTGTCCTTAAATAAATGATTTGGCCAATTAATTCGCCGTTAAGTTCTAAGATAAAATCTAGTTCCTTGACAAAGGCAGGATCATTTCTAAAGCAATGCAACACATAATGTTCAAAGCAGCCCGGGCGATATACATTCCAAAATGATTCGCGAGTTAAGTTTTCTACATTTCTATAATCCGCGTTATTCTCAAGTCTAATGGTTAAATTCTTTCTTTCCATACTTATTCCAAAACTAAAACATCCTCATTCTTTTTAAAAAACAAGCCTATGCCTAAAGAAGCATTAAATAATGTAACGGCAAAAACACTAAAACGCTCGACAACCCCAAAATAAGAAGCCGGTACAACCTTTGTCCCTATGGCTCCTATTAGCATTAAAAAAAGGGCAATCAAAGCACAGATGCCATTGTAACGACATTCCTTATTTTTAAATCCAGCAATAATAATCAAAACTAAAGAAACAATAGATAAGACTACAACAATCCCGGTTATAACCATGTGCATGACATCTTGAAAGTTTCCATTATATCCACTACTAGAAAGAGGGAAAGCCCTATAGCCGATCGCAGATGTCCATTCCATTATGGCAAATAAATAAACTCCAATTCTTAACGTTTTGCTTTTATATTCTTTAATTCCAATACAAACAATTGTAATGGAAACTACCTCACAAACATTATAAAAGCAGGTAAGTTGATTCCATAGCATTAAAGAAGGGGCATTAGAAGCACTTAAATCACTTACGGCTTGGCTTAAGAAATCATAGCCAGGATAAGCTAAAGGAGCGAATATAACCGCAGCTAGATAAGAAAGAAAGCTTACTATTCCTAATAACCCTAATTTTTGCACCAAACTCTTTTTCATTATTTTTCCTCACTTCATTTTTTATGAACCATCTTAAAAAACAAACTAACATGCTTTTTTAATTTCTCTATGCATTCATTTTCTTTTTCTTTTTCCCTATCGCAAACACCAATCAAAGTCAAAATAGGGGATACGTACATCAAAGACAATGCATAAG
>DOQE01000028.1:0-238 GCA_003512585.1 Bacillota bacterium
TTTCTTTAAGTTCTTCTTATCCGAAATAACGGCAAATGGGGTAACTTCAGAACCAGTACCGGAAGTAGTCGGGATGCAAATGAGCTTACTCTTTCTTCCAAGTTCAGGATACTTAAAGGCACGTTTTCTAATATCCATGAATTTTTGTTTCAAATCATCGAAGTTGACTTCTGGATGTTCATAGAAAATCCACATACCCTTGGCAGCATCCATACAAGAACCGCCGCCTAAGGCAATG
>DOQE01000028.1:275-860 GCA_003512585.1 Bacillota bacterium
GGTATCTGGCTCAAATTGCTTCATTAATTCAACGCCACGATTGACAGTAGAAATATCTGGATCTGGTTCAACCTCGGCAAATAATTGATAGGTGACGGGGTTTCTTCTTTGATTCAATTCGTCAATGATTTTATTTAAGAAGCCAAGCTGGACCATGGAGTGGTCAGTGACAACAAAGACTTTTCCTACATCTTTGGCAGAACGTAGGTATTGGATGGAATTACGTTCGAAATAAATTTTTTGTGGAACTTTAAACCATTGCATGGTGTTTCTCCTTTTCCCTACACGCTTAATGTTAAGCAAGTTAATGGCACTGACGTTGCCGGCAACCGAGTTATGGCCGTAAGAACCACAGCCTAAAGTCAATGAAGGTAAGAAGGAGTTATAGACATTTCCAATTCCACCAAAAGTCGATGGGGAATTCCAAATGATACGGATAGCCTTGACTTTATCACCAAAGGCATCGGACATAGATTGTTCTTTGCAATGGATGGCAGCCGAGTGTCCTAGTCCGCCAAATTCAAGCATTTGTTCGCACTTATCAAAGCCTTCGTTATAGTCTTTGACTTTATAAACCGACAAGAC
>DOQE01000028.1:979-1194 GCA_003512585.1 Bacillota bacterium
AGAAGCAGACATACCGGCTACATCGGCATTTAATCTAGCATTGGCTACATCCGCACTGCCTTTTGTAACGCCAAACATATATTTTTCTAATAAACGCTTTTCTTCTTTATTAGCAAAATAAACACGATATTTCTTAAATAGGTCAATTGTTTCCTTATAAATAGGTTCATCAATAAAGACAGCCGATTCGGAAGCACAAATCATACCGTTATCAA
>DOQE01000028.1:1265-2930 GCA_003512585.1 Bacillota bacterium
ATATAGCAAGGAACATTTCCCGCCCCAACGCCTAAGGCTGGTTTGCCGCAACTATAAGCGGCCTTAACCATGGCGTTGCCTCCAGTTGCTAAAATAGTAGCAACTCCAGGATGATTCATTAAAGCGCTAGTGGCATCCATTGAAGGATGTTCAATCCATTGAATGCAATTTTCTGGTGCCCCAGCGGCAACGGCGGCATCTCTCATGACAATCGCGGCAGCCTTTGAACATTGCTGTGCCTTTGGATGGAAACCAAAGATAATTGGGTTTCTGGTTTTTATAGAAATTAAGGATTTAAAGATGACAGTTGAAGTTGGGTTAGTAACTGGGGTAACCCCGCAAACTACGCCAACAGGTTCGGCAATCTCAGTAATGCCAGTAACTGGATCGTCTTTGATTATGCCAACTGTTTTAAGATGGCGCATGTTATTAACGATATATTCGCAAGCAAAAAGGTTTTTGGTAGCCTTATCTTCAAAAACGCCTCTTTTTGTTTCTTCGATGGCAAGTTTTGCCAAACTGCCATGGTGGTCAAGTCCGGCAACTGACATTTTAGCGACAATGTAATCAATCTTTTCTTGATCGAATGAAGCAAATTCATCAAGAGCCTTAAGTCCTTTTTTGACTAATTCGTCAACTTCTTTAATCGCAGCCTCTTTGGCTTCTTCTGCACTAAGTTTGACTTCTTTTTCTTTTGTAGCCATTATTTTTCCTCCTCTTTGGCTAGAGCAATATTCAGCCGATGTGACAAAACGGCTAGCGATGATGCAAGATTAACGTTTTCAATTACGACATTACTTGGGACATCAAGGTGGGTTGGGGCAAAATTCCATATGGCTTTGGCTCCACTTTTAATAGCTATATCCGTAACTTCTTGGGCCGAACTAGCTGGAACCGTAATAATAACGATATGGGCATTTAGTCTAGGGAGAATGTTAGAGATTTCGTCGATGGAAAATATTTTCTTGCCACCAATGCTACTTCCAACCAAGTCTTTGTTATTATCAAAGCCGGCAAGTATCTCTAACCCCATTTGGTTGAAGGAAGGGAAATTTATTAAGGCCGAACCAAGATGACCTACCCCGATTACAACGGCGGAAGTCGAATCCCTATACCCAAGAAAAGTTTCAATATCTTCGATAAGTTGTTTTACCAATCTGCCTTTTTTTGGGCGTCCTGGTTCAATCGAAACGTTTTGAAGATCTTTTCTCACTTGTTCCTCGCTATAGCCGAGTTTGGCGGCAATCCGAGGCGAAGAAATAGTATCGATCCCTTCATCGTTTAATTCTTTAAAGTATTTAAGGTATATTGGGTATCTTCCCAATTGATTCATTGAAAATGCCTTCATCCTTACTCCTTCTAGGCAAGTTTTTATTCTTGCCGGAGTTAGGATAAACATTAAAAAATTACTAATCAATAGTTTAAGTATATTTTTACCGATATATCGTTACTGAAACCGCTTACATCGATGCTATCAAGCTTTTTTAATGTTTTTACTCTACTTTTTTCCTACTTTAAAAAAAGAAAAACTTATAAAGTCATCTCTAAAACCATCATTATTGCAAAGCCGATCATGAATGACCACAACCCATAATGAACGTAGTCCCCTTTCCTAGCTTCAGGCAAAAGTTCATCGATTGTTACATAAATCATTGCCCCGCTAGT
>DOQE01000028.1:2947-3161 GCA_003512585.1 Bacillota bacterium
GGAGCCTCCTTTACATAAGGGGCAATCAATAAAGTGATTAATCCAAATATTGGTTCAACTACCCCACTTGCTACCCCCATTAAAAAGGATTTTCTTTTGGAGATCCCTTCTTCTAATAAAGGAATCGATACTGCCGCCCCTTCAGGAAAGTTTTGGATAGCTATCCCAATGGTTAAGGATAATGCAGCCCCAATATAAGAAGCATCCCCTTTAT
>DOQE01000096.1 GCA_003512585.1 Bacillota bacterium
AATAAATCGGCAGCACTAGAAGCAAGCTTTTCGCTAATCCTAGGGAAATCGCGATTAATACAATCTAAACCAGAATAATCTAACCCATCAATAGCAGAAAAGAAGTTGCCTTCCGTTTGAACTAACCATTCTAGCTTTTCTTCTCTATGCAAATGACCTATTAGAATAAGGCCATCCTTATGTAAATAATTCCTAATTTCATCAAAGAAAGATTCTTTATAAATCAAGGTAAGGGCTTTGTAATAATCTTTTCTTATTTTGCTAGAAACGGGCATATCTTGAAATAAAGTAGGCAAATAAGGACGAAGGTCATAACCAAAAATTTCTTTGAATTCAGTAGGAAACTTCTTCGTCCAAATTATTGTATTTAGATTTTTTGCCTGTTCTAGATAATTTTGGTAAAAACCTGGTTCATCGGTAAAAAATCCTTTTATGACAGAACCATAGTATTCTTTTAGATTAATTTTATATTGTTCGTGGGTGGAGGCAATGAAAGCGTCGGTTGCATCTTTATTTAGTAGATCTACATAAGGCAAATTCGAATATGCGGGGCAATGGGCACAATTTTCCATCCTAAAGACAAACACTTCCCAACATAAGGTTTTTGAAGCCCAGGGTTCTTTGCCATTTTTTCCATAATCAGTTATATCGATGAATTCCTTATCTTGATAAACGGCAATGACGGAGACGATTTCAGAATTAGGTTTTTCATTTACTACGATTGGTTTCCCTAAAACAGGATAAATTTTTTCTACGCTTAGACATTTCGCGGCAAATGAAGGATCTTTTTCTATGACTTTTCCATCTGCATAGCCACTAGGCCAATTATTTTCATCATAAACAAAAATAGTCATGCCTAGCTTTTTGGCCACTTGGCAAGATAATTTCATTTTAGAAAACCATTCATTTCCTAAATAAGGGATAGTTAGCCCTTTTCTAGCATGGATGATTACTTTGCTAATCCCCTTTTCCTTCATTTGGTAAAGTTGATTAATTAGTTCTTCATTATTTAAATCCGCGTTCCAAAACCAAAAAGGAATCATGGAATATTCCTCACTTGGTCTAAAGAAATCCTCTTTTTTTATCATTGTTCTTGCCTTGGTTTTTATATTCTTAATAAAAGTAAATGAATTTATGAAAAATAATTAGAATTAATAATATGAATTATAGCAAACATAACTGTTTGCTTTCTTTTTTCTTTACCAAAAAAATAGTTTTTTTTACGATTGTTTTAGTCAAAAAGCGCATATTCACCTCACAAATAATTATCTTTTTAAATAGAAGAAGAAAATAGATATAATTAGATTATGGATAAAAGAAACCTTGATTGCATTATACCTGCAAAAGATGACATATCTAGAATTTATGCAACCCCAAATCCACCGCATACGCATAAGAAATGGGAATTGGTTTTCTTTTTAGAAGGAATTTCTACAAATTCAATTAACGAAAAACAATATGAAGCAAGCCATGGCGATCTATTTTTGATTGGACCTAGCCACGTACATCAAATTTCATTTATAAAGCAACCACACTTGCACCAAGACGTATATTATGAGAATGAAGACATAGAAAAATATGTTTTAAAAATGTCAAAAGACATTGCAAGTCAAATATTAAGTGGCGAAAGGGTCGTTAAATTGAAATTAGGTTTCAGCGAATTTGAAACAATAAACTTATTTTTGAAAAACTTGCTAAATCCAAAACATGATTTTTCAAATGAAGAAAATGATTTGTCCTGCCAAAAATTCCTATCATTAACATTGCTAGACACCGTTTTAGGTCTATATTGGATTAAGTATTGCGAAAGACATACCTCAACCCCGAAGTGGCTATTAGACTTTGCATCTAATTTGCAAAGACCGGAAGTCTTCTCAAAAAGGGTAAGCGAGATAATATCAATGACAAATTATTCCCATTCTCAAGTAGGTTCAATGTTTAAAGCCTACAAAGGCATTTCCCTGGTTGATTATTTAATAGATATACGAATGGATTATGCCAAGCAACTTCTGCAGGTAACAAACAAAAGCGTCTTATCAATCTCTGAGGATTGCGGATATAACTCCTTATCTACTTTCATCAAGCTTTTCAGGGAAAAAAACAATTGCTCGCCCCTCCAATATAGAAAACGTCTCCAAAAAGAAAATGAAAACCCTTCCCTATAATTAATGGACAACCATCAATTTCGAGAAGGGATATTTTTCTATCCTTTTACCCCATCGGAAGCGGATAATCCGTTTTGAAGAGGCTTTTGGAATATGGCGTAAAGAACAAGCACTGGCAACATGGAAATTATTAAGGCTGCGAATTTTACCCCATAACCGAATGTCGCATTGGTCATTAAATTATTCAAACCAGCGGACAAAGTGTAATAATTTGGATCCTTTATAAAGGTAATAGACATCGCATATTCATTCCAAATACCAGCAAAGCTTAATAAGCTAACGATAAATAAGGGAGGCTTTACCATGGGCAAGACAACATGGAAGAAACGTTGGAATTCATTGGTCCCATCTATCTCGGCCGCTTCAAGGATATCATTATTAAGGCCCCTCATAAATGGAAGGGTAAGAAAAACATAAAACGGAACACCTTGGATAGCGTTTAATAGCATTAAAGTCGGTATGACCATCCATCCATCGGTCAAATGCATGCTTTGACACATTTTTAATAAAGGAATAAGAAGCAGCATTTGGGG
>DOQE01000035.1:0-160 GCA_003512585.1 Bacillota bacterium
ATTGGAAAAAGATATAGAAGACAAGACGAGATTGGCACCCCATTTTGCATTACTATAGATTTTGATACTGAAAATGATGGATCGGTGACAATTAGAGAACGTGATTCAATGCAGCAAATAAGAGTCAAAATAAGTGAATTAGTTGCTTATTTAAATGAAC
>DOQE01000035.1:182-1518 GCA_003512585.1 Bacillota bacterium
ATAAGTAAAAATTTAGTATAAAAATAGTAGACTTATCTACGAAGTAGATAGAAAGGAGCGATATGGATAAAGAACTTTATGAAGAAATATTAAATTCCGCAAGCATTGTCGATGTCATATCCTCCTTTAATGTACATATTGAAAAAAGAGGAAAGAACTTTGTGGCTCTTTGCCCTTTTCATGATGATAAACATCCTTCTATGTATATTTCTCCTGAGAAAAAAGTGTGGAAATGCTTTTCTTGTGGGGAAGGTGGTAACACCATTTCCTTTGTCTCTAAATTTAAGAAGATATCTTACGAAGAGGCAGCTAGAGAAGTTGCCGATATCATCGGTTTTAAAGACCCTAGGCTAGCTCAACCCGTTTTTAAGAAAAAAGTCGATGCTAGTTTAGAAAGGCTAATAGTAACCATTAACGATCTTCAAAAGTATTATGTCTATGCTTTATCAATACCAGAGGGTGAAAAAGCCCGTACTTATCTTGCCAATAGGGGAATTAGCCCTGAACAAATAATTAAATATGGAATCGGTTATTCTCCTGTTGATGGAGCAACTACCGTCAAATATTTACAGGCAAAAGGACATTCCCTTAAATCTATTGAAGACATTGGCATAACTCTAGCTAGAACAGGCGTTACTTCTGACCATAATGCCGGCAGACTTATCTTTCCTTTATTTGATTCAAATGGCCAAGTTGTCGGGTTTTCAGCTAGACAGCTTGAAAAGGATGGAACTTCTAAATATATAAATTCACCCGAGACTCCTTTGTTTCATAAAAGTTCTATTCTTTATAATTACCATAACGTTGTTCTAGGTTCAAAAAGAGATGGCTATTGCTATGTTTTAGAAGGTTTCATGGATGTTATGTCTTTAGAAAGGGCCGGCATAAAAAATGCGGTAGCTTTGATGGGGACTGCTCTAACGAATGAACAAATCGCCTTGCTTAAAAGACTTAACTGCGAGATTAGAGTTTGCCTTGATGGGGACGCACCTGGGCAATCGGCAATGATGAAGATGCTTCCATTGCTTAAAAAAAGCCTGATCAATTTTAAATTGGTTGATTACGAAGGCGATTTAAGAGACCCTGATGACTTATTTGAAGAAGAAGGGCCTCAAGCTCTTAAAAAAAGAATGGAAAACCTCGTCGATCCCTTCGACTTCCAATTGAGTTATTTTCTTCATTGCAAAAAATTAAGCGATCCTAGTGAAAAAAATAAAGTCATTTCTGCTTCTTTACCCTTTCTTTTAGCATTAAAGCCAGGGATTGAATTAGAAAATTACCTTATAAAATTATCTAAGGCCACAGGTTATGAAGTTGATGCGATTAGGGAGACATT
>DOQE01000035.1:1528-2791 GCA_003512585.1 Bacillota bacterium
ATTAAGAAAAAGTCAGACAAATAGAAATGACAATGTCGATATATCCTATTATTTGGAAGATAAGGTTTATCATTCTCAAACAAATGAAAAACCATATCTAAAAAAACTAGATGAAGCTGAAAAAACCATTCTTTATTTTATGCTAAATGAAGATTCTGCAATTAGGTTTTTCGAAACTCAAATCGGCTCTTTTTATAATGAAATCTATGAATCTTTGGCCAATTATATACTTGATTATAAAGATTCCCATCCAAATGAAAAAATAGACATTTCTTATTTGCTCTCAGATATAGAAAAAGATCCGTGCGCCTCGAATTTATCCAATGCTTTATCCGATTTAGCCTTCAATAGCAAGTCTATTCCTTGCACATTAAAAACTCTTAATTCCTGCGCCAAAATAATTGAAGAAGAAAAAAACTCCATTCGTGAGATTCAAAAAACCGTTCAAACATTGAATTCAAAGGATAAAGAACTATCTGGTAAAGCTATTGCGGAATATGCTTCTAAGATTAGAGATAAATGGAAAAAGGAAAAACCATCATAATCTAGATTTAATCGAATTATTAAGAAAGGAAGGATTTACTTATGGCAGAAAAGAAAGCAAAAAGCAAAAAGACAAAAGAAAAAAAGGTAGAAGAAGCGTTTGACGATGTTGTGATCGACGATGAAGAAGAAGCGATCGTTTCTTTAGAGACTATTAAAAAGAAATTCTTAAAAAAAGGAAAAAAAGATGGCTACATCAATACGGGTGATGTATTAGAAGAAACAAGTCATCTTGATTTAAGCGAGGATGATTTTGAAAAACTTATTGATTTTTTCAAGGCTAATAAAATCGAAATCGAAAACGATGATGAACAATTAGATGACGCCGATGTCCAAGGACCGCTT
The DNA here is from genome assembly GCA_003512585.1 of Bacillota bacterium. GTDB lineage: Bacteria > Bacillota_I > Bacilli_A > RFN20 > CAG-826 > Alloenteromonas. The sequence goes on from DOQE01000035.1 coordinate 2,417, forward strand.
TCAGAAGAAGAAGTGGAAAGGGAAATGGAAGAAGACGAAGTCGACGTCGACGATGATTCTCTTATCTCGGATGAAGATAAAGAGGCGGTTGCCTTAACTGACTTTTCTAAGATTGGCATTGGGGAAGTTAAATCCAATGACTCAGTCAAGATGTATTTAAAAGAAATCGGAAAAGTCGAATTGCTTAACGCCAAGCAAGAAACCGAACTAGCCAAAAAGATTGTCGAAGGCAATAAACCTGATGCCACAGAAGAAGAAAAGCAAGAAGGCAAGGAAGCAAAAGATCATTTAATTAATGCCAACTTGCGTCTAGTTATTGCCATTGCCAAGCATTATGTTGGGCGTGGTATGCATTTCCTTGATTTAATTCAAGAA
>DOQE01000137.1:0-382 GCA_003512585.1 Bacillota bacterium
TTTGCAATTGATTGACCAATTTTAAGCAAATGAAGAAAAAAATATCTAATTTTTATGGCTAACTAAGCAATTATTATTTACTGATTTGAAATCATGGGAGGAAGTAGTTGTCTATAAATAATTTTTATATACAGCAAATATAATCAATTAAATTAAGAAGAGCAGAATTTTTAATCTTTCATGGCTATAAATATGTTTTATAGAGTTCTTTTTTAGGCAGAATCATTCATTCTTATTTAATATTAGAACTATTTTCATAGATTTATCTTTTATTCAAAATAAACTGATTTGAGATATTTTTTAATGGAATGAATGTTTGTTTCTTGACTTAATTTTTTAAAAAAACATGGGTTAGTTATTTTTAATAAACGGTCAATCATTC
>DOQE01000137.1:399-7448 GCA_003512585.1 Bacillota bacterium
TTTGTTCCTTATTTTTTTATACTATTTTTCTATTAATTAAGAACAGCGGATAAGAATAAACAATTTTTAATAATAACGATTTTATCGGATAAAATTGTTATTTACATTCCTTAATTATTCCTTATTATGTTCTTTAATTAGGAACAAATAAGGAACAAAAATAATGTATTTAAATCTTTATTTCTTTATAATTGCTTATGATGAAAATATCTTTTGAATATACAAATGAACTTGCCCAACAAATTGTTAAGACTGAATTAGCTTTGACTAAGCTTGATTCGAGTTTTCTTTTAAATAAAGAAGATATAAAAGAAAAATTAAGGACAAGTGCAATTAAGTATGCCTTTATAGGTTTTGATAGTTCTTTTGCTTCTTTTGATTTTGACAATTTGAACCTAAATAAAGATTCATTCTTGCTTTCTAAAGATGAAATATTAATCAAATCTTATTCCTCTTTGCTTGATTTTTTAAATAGTAAAAAGAATGCTAATTTGGATTGTTCATTGCTTTTAGATGCCTATTCTATTCTTTCTCCTGCATCTAAAAAATGCTTTCGAATAGATAAGATTAGTAAGCCATATTCAATTCGCTTGCCATTTTCTAATGAAATATTCATTCCTGCTTCTTCTAATAAAATAGAATCTTCTTTATCTATCTTGCTTGCATATTTAAACGAAAATGATTTGCCTTTATCTATAAAAGGGGCAGTTTGTTTTTATTATTTGCTTTCTATTTGCCCTTTCGAGGAATATAACGTTTTGCTTTGTTTTGCTATTTCCTCTTTTTACTTGCCTTTTGCTTTTTTGTTAGGAAAAGAATTTTATTTAAATAAGGATAGATTCATCTCTAATTTCCTTTTAGGCTTGCCAAATTATTTTTCTTTTTGCCGTGAAGAAAAATTTTCTTTGGAATTATGGATTGGCTTTTATTTAGACTGTTTTTATAAAACAATTGCTTCTTTATCTAAATTTCCTAAAACGACTTCTAAACAATCTAACAAGCAATTGCTTTTAAGCTTAAACAAAAAAGATTGCATTCTCATTTCTTATTGTCAGAAGAATAAAAAGAATATTGTTAAAAATAATGAGTTGGCTTTGCTTTTTAACGTTACCCCTCGAGCTATATCAAAATGGGCAAAGGAGTGGGTAAGCAAAGGCATTTTAATTCCTGAATCTGGGCAAGTGAGAACGACTTCTTATCGTTTTTCACCCTCTTTTGCATCCTTAAAAGCAAGCGAGTTAAATGGAATTAAATAATTTTATTTTATTTTTAGATTGTCGCTTTCTTCTTTTACGGCTTCCTTGGCTCTTTCAATAAATGGCTTCTTTTTGCTATTTGTTTTTATTTGGACTTCTCTATTTAAGGAATTTATTTTTCTAGAGGCTTTCTTTTCTTCCTCGTTTGCTATGATAGTAGTTATTTTCTCTCCCTTATTAACAACGATTTCGTTATACGTAAGGCTAATTCCATTTTTCTTTAGCATTAGATAGAGATCTCTATTCATGTCTCTTCCAATTTGATATCTATCATCTTCTTGGCATGTTGCCGCGAAAAGTAAACCTATACCGGCATTTCCAAAAGAAGTAACTCCTTTATAGGCGATAGGACTTGATAGTTTTGGCAAATTTTTACTAATGCCAGGTAAGTTTTTTGCAATGATGGCTTCTACGTGTTCTAAATCTTCTTGGTAGTTTATATTTATCGTGCTAGTAACTAAAGAGGGCCCATGGCTTAAATTGACGCAGGAGATGATTTGCGAATTAGAAATTGACTTTAAATTCCCACCAACATCGCATAGCTGGGTTGATTTTAAGCCTATGGAGACAACTTCTCCTCTAAATCCATCTATTATTACGATGTCACCAACAGAGAAATAATCATCAAAAACGATAAATATCCCACTTACTATATCGCTGATTAGGCTTTGACAACCTAGACCTATGATTAAAGTTAAAATTCCTAATCCGGCAACAATGGAAGTAACATCGACTCCCCAAGTAGTCAAAATAAATCCAACTGCTATTAAAATAGTTAAGTACTTAATGCAGCTTGTAATTAAAGAGCCAATTGTCTGGGCTTTCCTTCCTTTTAATGTTATTGCCTTAATTAAGACGTTTAAAAAGAAATATGCCAAGAATGAAGTGGTCAAAACTATTATTGTTGCGAACCATCTTGAAGAAGAGCCAACTATCATTTTCCACAAAGAAACAAATCCATTCGCGTTTCCTTCACCAAGAATTTGGTCGCCGACTTCTTGTCCAAATATGTCTCGGGCAAAAATTAGAATGCCCAAAATAGAAACGGCAATTAAGGTCAAAGACAAATAAATTATAAATTGCCTTTTTTGCTTTGATGTTTTCTTAATCCAAAAGTTTGTCTTATTCATTTTCTGCTCCTTTTGCATATAAAACTTTATTTCCTAGTATTGATGTAGAGACAATGCTTATTTTTGTTGCTTCATTTATGTTTGTAATTATTCCCTCATATTTTTTAGATTCTTCTAACTTTAATTTATAAAAAGGGTAGTGGTTATTTTCTAAGCATAAGTAGGTTTCTATAATTCCGCTTTTGGATAAAGAAAACGAATAAGTTAGATTATTGTTATTAATAGAAAAGCTTGCTTCTTCTACTTTAGCTTTAGGGAATAATAAATCGGTAACCGATAAACCACTAAAAATTGTGGTGAGAGATAGAACCAAGATTTTTATTCTTTTGTCTGGATCTCTTTTTTCCCTTGCATACTTTGTCTCTCCATCAACATAGTTTGCATTGGCTTCGAGTTCGTCACTAGTAAAAACGTTGTTTGTTTCTAAACTAGTTTCTAAAATGTTATTTGTTTCTAAACTATCCGTTGCTAGATTATCAAACATAATTTAATTTAAACACATAATTGGTTATTAAGGTATAATTCTAATTCGCTTATGAAGAAGAATTTGATTTTTGATTTAGATGGAACTCTTTGGGATGCTACAAAACAAATTGCTGCCGCTTGGGAAAACGAAGGCAAAGCATTTTTTGGCCTCTCTTATTCAATAAGTGTCTTAAAAGTTAAAGAAGAAATGGGAAAAACAATGGATGTGATTGCTAAAGACATTTCTCCTTCTAACATAAATGAATTAGATATAGCTAAATTTGGTAAAGCCTGCTTTGAGGCTGAAAATGCTTATTTAAGCGTTCATCCTGGAAAACTCTATGATAAGGAAATCGAAACCTTAAAGAAATTAAAAACAATTGGCTTTGATTTATTTATTGTTTCGAATTGCCAAAAAGGATATATAGAAAATTATTTAAAAATAATTGACCCGTGTATCTTTAAATCATATCTTTGCTATGGGGATACTAATGCTAGCAAAGATGTTACGATTAAGAAGTTAATGGATAAGTTTGATTTAGAAGATGCAATCTATATTGGAGATACTTATAAAGATGAAGAGAGTTCTCATAAAGCAGGGATAAAATTCATACACGCCTCTTATGGATTTGGTAAATCACTTAATCCAGAAGGGGTTATTGCTTCTTTTCCTGAATTGATTGAAGTAGCCTTAAATCTATACAAAATTTACTATAAATAGTGAATTTCTTTTTCTTTTGCTTTAGCAAACCCTTGAATATTTGCTAAAAGTAGAAGACAATTTTCTTAGAAAGAAACTTATGGAAATAGAAAATTTAGAATCAATCGGGAATAGTTATAAAGAAAAACTGTCCAATCTAATGGAAAAAGCCGACATGGCTTTAGCAAATGGATTTATAGAATATCAAAAAGCTATTTCATCTACTCTTTCTAACGTTACAAAGACGAAAGAAGACATAAAAAATAGATCTATAATTGCAATTTCCAAGGAAAAGGAAAGGAGAGCCAAAGAAGCTTTTGCTCAAATTGATAAAGCCTTTTTGGACGCGGGGTTTAAAAGATAGTTATGGGAGAAAAGCTTAGCAAGAAGCAATTGCAGGAATTATCTAGCTTAGAAGAAGAGCTTTCTTTTCTTGTTGATAAAAAGAAAGGATTAGAAGACACTCTTTCTTCTTTAGAAAAAGAAAACGAAGAAAAGAAGAATACAAAATCTGAGCAATTAGCAAACGAATATAAGTCAAGCCTAGATAAGATAAATATCTCTTTAAAAGATTTAAGTGATAAAGAAATGTCTTTGATGAAGTCTTTTTCGTCTATGCTTGATGAATTTAATGATGATTATAAAGACATAGAGCTTTTTGATTTAATGGTAGAAAAGGAGCAAGACGATGACTAAGGAAGAATTACTCTCATCTATCGAAAATAGAAAAAAAGAGATCGAAGACCTTAAAGAAAAATTAGTTGCTTCTGAAAAGGAAAGCCTTGTCTTAGATTCAATTAATGCCAAAGTCGAGCCTTCTTTGCCAAAAAGCGAACAAGCTTTGTCTTTATGCTCTTCTATTTATTCAAGCTTAATCGAAAACAAGGTTGAACTAGCAAAGCTAAAAGAAATTATTAAAACAAATGAAGATCACTTTATTTTGTTGGATGATTTTATTGCAGAATTGCCTTCTTCTTTAAATGAAATATACTTTTTTGCAAAGAATAACAATTATTTAAAAGCCTATGCAAAACTCGATTCAATTAAAGAAAAATTTGCAAAATTAGATTATTTTTCTTCTTATGCATTTTTCGACTATGTTTTAGAAAGTTTGGATTATGTAGATATTTTCTTAACGCAAAGTAAGTTGAAGAATTTTATAGATATTGGGGAGGAAGTAAGCTTAGAAGATGCAAGCAATTATCATCTTCTTGCTTCTATGTTAAAAACCAAGTTCCATTCTCTTGAATTAAAAAATGAATACTTGGATGAGTCTTTAATATACTTAGTAAAAAATAAGGTTAGCGAAGAGAATAATTCCATACATTCTTCTTCGACTCTGATTGCTTTTGTTTCTTTTTTAGACAACGTCGACAAAGAATTGCCCCTTTGTTCCATAGATTTGGCAAAAGAGAAAGAAATAGGTAGAAAAGTTGCTTTAAATGAATATAACGAATTGAGCAAGCTGTATTTTGATGACGAGCCTAATTTAGAATGTTCTTTAATTTTGTTCTCGTTAAGAGGCAGATTTAGCAAGGATGAAATATCTTCTGCTCATTTTTTAGAAAATAAAAATGAAGAAGAATTCAAAATGGATTTTATTTCATCTACCGCTTTAAGAAAAGACGCCTCTTCTTATAATGACCAAGTCTTGGTTTTGTCAAAAAAAGCCATGGACGGTGATGATGAATCATTTAATTTACTTGCTAGATTTTTGTGCATGAGGCTTATTGATTCGACTAAGTTCGATATAACTTTAAAAGCAATCAAGGATTTTAATTTTAAAATGCTTCTTCTTTTCTTTTCCAAATGTGTAGAGTTGGGGTTAGATGAGGAAAAGCAGGTTCTCTTATTTAATGTTTTGGATAAAACAAAACAAAATAAAAGAAAAGGGAATTTGGAAGAAATGGCTATCCCCCTTTATTATCTTTCCTTTCATATTGCCCCTTCCTTAAAGAATAGATTTATTTGTTTGAAGAAAGATTTATTACGTTCTCCCAAAGCCCATAAAATAAAAAACAAGACACACGTGAATGAATTAAGGTATCTTTATGAAGAAGATCCTAATCTAAATAAAGCCATTGGGAAAAAAGCTAAGGACTTGAATATAAAAAGCTGGGATTGCTTTAATATTGTTACCTATTATTTTTTAATGGCTTTTATTCCTGCTATATTAAGTGCTGTTTCACTTCTGCTGTTTTACTTTTTCGAAATTGAAAAGGCCGGCACCTCATTTATTTATGCTATCCCCCTTTCTTTTTATCCAGTTTTCTTTGGATTTATTGGATTAAATTATTTTGGGAGAGACGAAAAAGGATCTAGTTGGTTTAGAAGAATTCTTGGACTGGATGCCATAATTAAATTAATTGTTTGCACGATTTATTTTATTATTCCTACCTATCTCCCATCCTTATCTTTGTGGAGTATGCCTTTGTTGGTATCTGGTGCCTTTAGTTATGCTTATTCCTTATTGCTTTTTAAAGAGCATAAGAAATGGGCATCATATGCTGTTTTGATTTCATTTTTGATTTTGCTTATTTTGTCTTTGGTTTTCATTGTCATTGACCAAATGCAGTCTTTGATTCATTGATTTTATGGTAGATAAGAAGTATCGCTTGATCATTGCATTTATTACATTTTTATTGTTCTTCGTTTCATTTTTGACATATTTTTCTTATTCATTATTAGGACTGCTTGATTTATTTAATAAGTATTACTCAATTAAAGGGGTCGAATTTCATTCTTTGAATTTAGTCAAAACGATTGGTGGGTTGGTTATTAATTCTTTTTGTATCCCTCTTTCGATTTTTATGGGTTATTTAATCATTAAAGAAAAACGAGATGATAGGAATATTTTAAATTGTTTTGCCGTGCTTAATATCATCTTGTGTGGTTTTAGGATAGGGGTTGAATTCCTTTATCTATATTTAGCTATGAAGAATTCTTTGACATTAAAGGTGTCTAGCGTGATTTGTGCGTTTTCTTTCTCTTTCGCCTTTTTACTTTCTTTTTTAGCTTTCTTTATTAGGAAGATTTTCTTTAAAAGGGTATTGACGTATGCATATTGCCTTTGTTTATTATCGGCTTTATTTAGTTCGATGCCGAATGCATCGTTTGGATTTTCTTTGGCTTGCTATATACTTTTTGCCTTTTCTGCATTCGGGACTATCGTTTTTGTTTCATTGAGCATGCCATGGGAAAAAGGCAGGGTATTTTCAAAAAATGAAGAAATAAGGCAAAGAATAAAAAAGGTAAGGGAATTAGAAAAGTCTTATGATAAAAAGCTCATTAGTGAAAATGAGTTATATCTAAAATATAACGAATTAAATAATATCAAAGAAGATTAAGGCTTTTTGCTGGAGATTATAAACTGAATAGTTCTTATAAATAGGTTTTTATTTGATAACTGTTAACACAAAATAAAAACCTATTTTAACGTAAAAATTACTGGTCTTTTTTTATTTTTGGTTGATTATTTGTAAGCAAATTAGCAGGGGT
>DOQE01000067.1 GCA_003512585.1 Bacillota bacterium
CGTTAAGGATACCAATTTTAACGTTCATTCAAAAAACAAAACATTGGAGTATCCAACTCAAGACGAGCAAATTATATATAACGAAATAAAAAAACTATATTTAACAAATTTTAACGAAATGGAAGTGCGCCTAGTTGGAGTAACTTTAGGAAAACTTACCCAAAAAGGACAAGAAAGGGTTCAAATGAGCCTTTGGAATTATCAAGATTACGAAGAAAAAGACAAAACCAAGCTTCTTATAGACGATTTAAATAGAAAAATGAAAAAGAAAGTATTTATGAAAATGGGAGAAATAGCTAAAAACAATGGAAATAAATGAAGCCATATCTAAATACTTTACCTACTTAATAGCGGAGAAGGGATTGACTAAAAATACAATCGACAGCTATCAAGAAGACTTAAAATTCTTCTTTAAAAGCTTTGATGACATCAAAGATACATCATCATTAGACGAATCCTTATTAGAAGAATGGGCTATTTATGAAGGGGAAAAAGGATTAAGCCCCTCTTCAATCGCTAGAAGGCTTTCTTCTGTTAAAGGGTTCTTCTTATTTTTGACAAAAGAAGGAATTAATAAAATATCAATTAACAAAACTCCTTTCCCCAAAAAGAAAAAGACATTGCCAATTGTTTTGACTAGCGAAGAGCTTTCTTCTCTTTTAAATAGCATAGATATTAATAAAAAAGGAGGCGAAAGGGACTTAGCCATGATTTTATTCATGTATTCAACAGGAGTTAGGGTAAGCGAGTTGCTAAGTTTAAAGCTTGATGATGTTTCTTTTTCGAAACGAATAGTCTTGATTAGGAGCGGAAAGGGAAGCAAGCAAAGAAGTGTCCCTATAAATGAACTGTCCTTAAATACATTAAATAATTATATAAAAGGGGAAAGAAAGGAAAACGTTGGAAAAAAATCGCCATTTTTATTCTTAAATAAATTTGGAAAGCCCCTTTCAAGGAATTACTTCTTTTTGCTTATGNNNNTACGCGAAAAAAGCTAACATAAATAAAAACATCCACCCCCATACATTACGTCATAGTTTCGCGACTAGTCTATTAGAAAACGGGGCTAATTTAATAGCGGTAAAGGAAATGCTAGGCCATTCTCATTTAGAAACCACCCAAATTTATACAAATGTTTCTTCCAAAACAATAAAAAAGGATTATGAAAAGGTTTTCTCAAAAAGCAAGAAATAGGACAAGGCTAGATAATTGTTATATAATTTGCTTAGCAATGGCAAAAGAGAGGAAAACAAAATGAAAAACGAATATAGATTTGATCGTATATTTTTAATCGTTGCCGATTCGCTTGGAATCGGAGAAGAACCGGATGCAGCAAATTTTGGCGACGTAGGTTCGAACACCTTTGCTCATGCCGCCGAAGCAATTAATGGAATATTTACCCCCAACATGGAAAAAATGGGAATAGGGGAATTAGATTCAATAAAAGGAGTCGAGCCTATTTCTAACCATCCTCATAGTTATAATGCAATTTTAGAAGAAGCTAGCAATGGCAAGGATACTATGACAGGACACTGGGAAATGATGGGCATTTTGACTTTAAAGCCTTTTAAAACATTTACCGAAACCGGCTTCCCAAAGGAATTAATAGAAGAATTGGAAGAAAAAACAGGCAGGAAAGTCATAGGCAATTATTCATCTTCTGGAACCGAAATCCTAAAAGTATTAGGAGAAGAGCAAACTAAAGAAGGTAGTTTAATTGTCTATACTTCTGCTGATTCAGTTTTACAAATCGCCGCCAATGAATCATGCGTTAGCGTTGATGAACTTTATAGATGCTGTCAAATCGCTAGAGAAATTTGCCTTAGGCCAGAATATCTAGTTGGCAGGGTAATCGCTAGGCCATTTATTGGAACAAATAAAGATAATTTTAAACGTGACGGGGCCAATAGGCATGACTATACCGTTTCTCCAACTGGCCTATCTTGCCTAGATATATTAAAAAGAAATGGCCTAGAAGTATCTGCCATTGGGAAAATTAACGATATATTCAATGGCGTAGGCATAACTAGAACTATCCATACCTCTACAAACGAGCAAGGGATGGATGAAGCCATAAGGCAACTAGAAAAAGAAGACTACAAAGGACTTTGCTTTGTAAATCTAGTTGAATTCGATAGCGAATATGGGCATAGAAGAAATGCAATAGGTTATGCTAGATGCATAGAAGCATTTGATAAAAGAGTAGGGGAATTCATTTCTAAAATGGGAAAGAAGGATCTTTTAATTATCACGGCCGACCATGGAAACGACCCAACATTTAAAGGGACAGACCATACCAGGGAAAAAGTGCCATTCTTAGCTTATTCCCCTTCCTTTACGCACGGAAGAAACCTAGGTATATTCAAAACGTTTGCTTGCATAGGAGATACAATCCTAACTAACTTTAACCTTAAAAAGGAAGGCAAGATGATAGGGGAGACGATTAAGGAAATCTTAATCGATTAGCAATAAAGGAAAAAAACAAATGAAAAAAACTCCATTCTTATTTTTATTAACTTTATCTACGCTTATTTCTTGCGGGTCTAATAATGAGGTCGCATTAAATATCCTTTGTCCAACAGGAATTCCATCTTTATCCTTTTTTGACCAAGGGGAAAATGAAAATTTTGTAACCACTTCAAACCCAGGGGAAGTAATGCCATCTGCTTTTGCTAATAGCGGGCAGAATAGTTACGATGCAATCGTATTCGATGGAATATCCGGTTTGACTAACATTACTAAGAATAACCGTAATTACGTCTTGGCCAAGTGGATATCGGGCGGTACGTTTTATGTAGTATCGACAAAACACAAAAAAGAAGAAACGTTTGATGCCGAGTCCACCATAAATGGGTTTGTGAAAAACGGGGTTGCTTCATTAACTTTTTTAAAACTAGCTAAAGAAAACTGGAATTGGGGTGATTATTCTAATTCCAATAAAATCACATTTTCTTCCTCCGTAGCCGAAGTAAAAAATACCTTAGTAGCAAATCATACCTCCTTTGATTATTATGTTGTTGCAGAGCCGGTTTTAACTGCAGCAAAATCCGCTTTAAAAGAAAAAAATATCGAGCTGAACGTTATTTATGATATCCAAGAAGAATGGGCTAGCCATTATAACAATGGAATAGTCCCGGCTGCCGGTTTATTTATCAATAAATCTTCTTATGAAAACAAAAAAGAAAAAATAGACGAATTGTTAAATAAAGTGGAAGAAAGAATCAACCAAGCAATTAATAATCCAAATGAAGTTGTTAAAAAATTAAACGAATATGAAGATTTGGATCAAAATAACGATTGCCAATATAGATTTGGCTTTACGCCTAATTTAGTAAAAGCCTTACAAGCAAATGGACAAAATAAATTTAATTTAGTAAATAACGAAAAAGCAGGGGACGTTAAAAAAGTAGCAAATTCATTTAGGGTTTCTTTAGGAATGGAAGCTTTTCCCGATTCCGCATTTTTAAATTAAAGCAATGAAGAAACAAACCCGCCTAAAAGCAAGTTTATTTACCTTTCTAGGGTTTGTTTTTGTTTTGCTAGTTTGGTATTTGGCTTCTTTTCTATTAAAAAGAAATCAAAATGACGCATTGCCTTATCCACATGATACTTTTATTAAAACTTTCGAACTGCTTTTTTTAAGCCAATCTGAAACTACTTGGTTAGGAATGGCCTTTACTTTATATAGGATATTAATTGGTTTCGTCCTTAGTTTCCTATTAGGATGCTTATTAGGGACAATTGCTAGTTTATATAAATCATTCAGTAATTTTTTATCAATATCTATAAATATCAAAAGAGCCATACCGACAGCCGCGGTTGTAATAGTTTTGTTAGGAATATTTTTAGGTCCGAAAACTAGATGGTTTATTGATTATGTCCCTTGTATATTAACCTTTATCGTTGCCTTTCCTATCATTTATGATTCGTTTAAAAATGGGTTAGACAATGAAGATAAAGACATTATTGATGCCTTAAGGCTAGAAGGAAACCTAAATAGTCCTAGGATATTATTTGGAATTCGTTATAAAGATGCCTGGCCATATATCGGTTTAGGTATTGCCCAAAGCTTTGGACTTTCTTTTAAAGTATCAATAATGTCAGAAATATTAATTGCTAATTCAAGTTCGAAGATGGGATTAGGATCGTTAATAATAAATGAGAAGCAAAACGGAACGATTGAAAATGTTCTCTCTTATGCCTTGATCGCCTTGTTAATAATGGCCTTAATAGATATTCCATTTATTATTTTAAAAAGAAGAAACGAAAAAGAAGGTTAAATAAGCATTAGTAGTTTTTTAGTACTAATTTAATAAATTATGAAATGCGTTTTTTATGCATTTTTAAATTGGTATATAAAACAACAAAACTTAAATAAATATGTTTAAAAGCCATTTTTTTATTGTTTAGTTAACATAATGGACATTATACGAAGTAACATTACATTTAAAAATACCTGATTTAAAATAATCAGGTTATTTTTATTTATTTTAACTAATGACAACTACTTATTTATTCTTGAAATTAAGTCTATCCATTAGCTCTTCTAGGTTTAACTCTTTTCTATTTGATTCTAATAACAAATGAACGATTACATCCCCTGCTTCTACAATCATCCATCCGGAAATAGGATTGCCTTCTTTTACCCTTACTTCTATTTTATTCTTTTCAAATGCATCGTCTAAAAGTTCAGCCATCGCACCTAAGGCTCTCGTGTTTAGGCAAGTTGCCAAGACCAAAGTCGAGACGAATGGGTTAACTTTGCTAACGTCTATGGAAACTATATTTTCCGCTTTATGTTCTTCTAAAG
>DOQE01000031.1:0-2346 GCA_003512585.1 Bacillota bacterium
GTTAAGAGGCTAAGAAATAAATATTCAGATTTCACTAAATTTTTCCTCTTATTTAAAAGCGCTTTGCCATACCTATTGCTTTTAATCGCTTCTTTTTTGCCTTATTCGATTTATTTTGCTAGCGAAGGGATAGTTGGTGGGGATGATTCCTATTGGCATCTAATTTATAACTATGACCTTATTTATGGGTTTAAGCATGGATTTGATGGCGTAACGCCGAATCATTTATTTTTAGGTACCCTAGGTTATGATACCTTTTTGTTTTATGCTCCTTTTCCCCATTATTTTTCTGCTTTTTTGACGATTTGCTTCTCTTTTATGGGTGCAACCATCCCTAAGACTTTTAAGTTCATGGCCATTGCTTCGACTTATTTTTCTGGAATTGTAACCTTTAAATTGGTTAGGAAAATTACTAAGGATGACAATTTGTCTTTGATTGCAGGAATTGCTTATATATTCTTTCCTTATAGGATTTTTAACTTTTTATATAGGGCGGCGTTTTGTGAAGGCGTGGCTTTGGGTTTTGTCCCTTTGTTATTTTATGGTGTTTATTCCTTGCTTCATGATGAAGAATTTCATTTTAGTTCATACTTAGCCGCCATATTGGGTGTATCCTTGCTTGTTTTATCGCATCCATTTACGGCTTTAACTAGCGTTGTTGCTTGCCTTTTTATTATTCTTGCCGATTTTAAATTATTAATTAAATTCCTTAAGAAAAAGATTAATGTCATCTTTCTTTTTATTTCCATTCTTTTGATATTTGGCTTGATTTCCTTTTATTTATTTCCCATGGCTTCTGCTTTAAATAGCGGGTATTATCGGATGAGTGATCCTAAAGCTGTTTGGACGGATCTAGATTCGGTAATAAATTCCATTAATAAATCTAGCTCTTTCTCTGGTTTTTTAAATTTCCCATGGCTTGATTTAATTAAAGATAAATACCATTGGAGAACTACAACTGATTCAAAACTTTCTTGGTCAATGGAAATATTGTTCTTTTTGCTTTTTTCTATTATCTCTATCTTCGTTCTTTATGTTGGCAAAAAGAAAAATAAAAGAAAATTGGCTTTGTCGTTAGCTATTGTTTCTTCTTTAATTCCCTTATTCTTTTCCCCGCGAATTGAAGTATGCTTAGCTACTTGCTTATTTATTGTCGCTTTAATATTTTTCGAGAACAAAAACGATGCTTTTGAAGAAGAAAGCTTTAATTTAAGAAAAGAAATAAATAAATCGATAAAAAATCCAGAAATATACATTATTTCTATCTTGTTGATTGTTACCCTTCTTTATTTATATTCTGATAAGATTTGGCAAATATCCCCATCCATATTTAGGAATTGCCAATTCCCATTTAGGTTTTGGGGTATATTTGGCATGTTGTCTATTTTACTGATAGCAATAATTTGCAAACCTTTTAAAAACAAAAAAACATTTGCCGAAGGCATGCTTGTCTTATCTACTTTGCTCCTTATCCTTAATATGGGTCCGGTCGATAAGCGGATTGCCTATGAAAATGGAAACGGATTTACTTCTATTGTCAACGACGATTACGTTAAAAAAAGCAAAAAGATTGGGGTCATGAATGAATACATGCCTCGCGTCTTTTATGATGATGCCTATGAAAGCAGCTATCCTAATTCTTTGTATTATTCGACCAAGTTAATGATTAGATATACCCATGATTATAATTGGGACATTGATGGATACCGTCACGCCTTTTTAAAGGGGAGCGGTGATTTTAAAGTAACTTATTTAAACTCTCCCGAGTTAAATTTTAAAGTAAGCGTCAATGAAGATTGCCTTATTCAGTTGCAACAATTTTATTATGATGGATATGAAGTAAATTTATACTCCAAGGGGCAAAATATAAAAATAACACCTTGCTATATCGATGGCCTTCTTTCTTTTTCTATCCCCAAAGGTCAATATGAAGGCGAATTAAGATATGTGGGTTCATTTTCTTATAGGGTTGCTAGGCCCTTCTTATACTCTTCAATTGGGGTTTTATTTGCATTGGGAGTGACTTGTAGCGAAATAGAAAGAAACAAAAAGAGAAATATTAATTGCTTTTATTCTTTTAAACGAAAACCGATTTAAGAAAATAATTTAGCTTAAGAATGAATATTTATCATTATTTCGCATTTTTGTATTTATTTTTGTCATATATTCTAGAAGTTCATTGAAAGGGCTAATAAAATTAGCCATAATTAAAAGCGATGTTAAACAATACCTTTAAAGGAGTTTTCTAAATTATGGAATTCAAGTCGAGATTAATCGGTTCTTATCCTGTCATTGGCATCCGTCCTACAATTGATGGAAGAAGAGGCAAGCTCAAAGTCAGGGAAA
>DOQE01000031.1:2373-4462 GCA_003512585.1 Bacillota bacterium
AAGAGCAGACCATGAACATGGCTAAGGCCGCAAAAAAATTAATTGAAGAGAATGTGCGTTATAGCGATGGGGAAAAAGTAAAAGTCATCATTGCCGATACTACGATTGGCAGAGTTGCCGAAGCTGCCGCCTGCGCGGATAAGTTCCGTCATGAAGGGGTTGACATTACTTTAACCGTTACCCCTTGCTGGTGCTATGGGGCGGAGACCATGGATATGGATCCTATGACTATTAAGGCTGTTTGGGGCTTTAACGGTACTGAACGCCCGGGTGCGGTTTACCTAGCTTCCGTTTTGGCTACCCATGCCCAAAAAGGACTTCCTGCCTTTGGGATTTATGGACACGAAGTCCAAGATAAAGATGATACTTCCATTCCAGAAGATGTCAGAACTAAAATCCTTCGCTTTGCTAGGGCTGCCGTCGCTGCAGCCTCAATGAGAGGAAAAAGCTACCTTCAAATCGGTTCTGTCACCATGGGTATCGGCGGTTCGATAATCGATCCATCTTTCTTTGAAGATTATCTAGGCATGAGAGTCGAATCCGTTGATGAAGTCGAAATAATTAGACGCATGGAAAATGGGATTTACGATCATAAAGAATATGAAAAAGCCTTGGCTTGGGTTAAGGAAAATTGCCATGAAGGCATAGATAAAAACCCAAAGGAAATGCAAAAAAGCAAGGAAGAAAAAGAAAAAGACTGGGAATTCACGGTCAAGATGTGTTGCATCATCAAAGATTTGTTCAATGGCAATAAGAATTTACCGGTCGGGAACGAAGAAGAAATGGTTGGCCATAATGCCATCGTCGGTGGTTTCCAAGGCCAAAGACAGTGGACCGATTTCTATCCTAACTGCGATTTCCCTGAATCCATCTTGAATTCTAGCTTTGACTGGAACGGTGCTAGGGAACCTTATATTTTAGGGACGGAAAACGATACTTTGAATGCAACCGGAATGCTTTTTGAAAAATTATTGACCGGACGTGCTTCTATTTTTGCCGATGTTAGAACCTATTGGAGCGGTTCTTCGGTAAAAAGAGTTACCGGATATGAACTAGAAGGGCATGCCAAAGAAGCCAATGGCTTCCTCCATTTGATTAACTCTGGTGCCCAATGTATCGATGCTTGCGGTGAAGTCGTTGACAAAAACGGCGAACATGTCATGAAGCAATGGTGGGATGTTAACGAAAAAGATATCAAGACCATGATGGATGCCACAACCTGGCCTTATGCCGATTTAGGCTATTTCCGTGGCGGCGGCTTCTCTTCTAGATATCTAACTAGAGCCGAAATGCCGGCAACCATGATTAGGCTAAATTTAATAAAAGGACTTGGACCGGTCCTTCAAATTTGTGAAGGTTGGACCGTTAGACTTCCAGATGAAGTTTCCGATACTTTGTGGAAAAGAACCGATTATACCTGGCCTTGCACTTGGTTTGCCCCTAGATGCAACGGTAAAGGTCCCTTTAAGAGTGCTTATGATGTCATGAATGCCTGGGGTGCTAATCATGGGGCGATTTGCTATGGCCATATCGGGGCTGATTTGATCACCATGTGTTCAATGCTTCGCATCCCTGTTTGTATGCATAATGTGCCTGAAGAAGATATCTATCGTCCAGCCGCCTGGAATGCTTTTGGAATGGACAAAGAAGGGGCTGATTATCGTGCTTGCGAAGCCTATGGCCCAATGTTTAAAAATATAAGAAAATAAATTATTTAGTATTTGGCTAGAGGATGACTCTAGCCTTTTTTTGAAAGGCAAGATTGCATGAAAAGAAGAAAAGATTGTTATTTTGGGCTTCATTTTGATTTCCACGCCAATAAGGAAAGCAAAAATATTGGCCAAAATTTTAGCAAAGAAATTCTTTCTAGAATCATAGAAGAGGTTAAGCCTGATTTTATCCAATGCGATACAAAAGGACATCCAGGATATTGCGATTATCCTTCTAAAATCGGAACTCCCGCCCCGGGATTAACAAAGGATTTGATTAAGGAATGGAAAGATGTCTGCTCTAAATATGATGTCCCTTTATTTTCCCATTATTCTGGCATGTTTGACATGAAAGTGTGTCAGGATCATCCAGAATGGGC
>DOQE01000031.1:4511-4844 GCA_003512585.1 Bacillota bacterium
ATGAAAAAGGAAACAAAAATGAATGGTTTTTAAGTCCTTTTAGTCCTTATGCTGATGAAATTTTGATTCCAATGTTAGACGAACTTGCCTCTAATTATGGTATAAATGGGGCTTGGATAGATGGAGAATGTTGGGCGACTTTAGCTGATTTTTCTCCTAAAGCAAAAGCCTTGTATAAAAAGCAAACCGGAAAAGAATTCGATGAACATGATTTAAAACCATATTTATCTTTTTGTCGCGATGGGTTTAAAGATTATGTAAAGCATTATTGTAACCTAATAAAAAACAAGCACCCTGATTTTGATATAACAAGCAATTGGATGAATACGGCTT
>DOQE01000044.1:0-8792 GCA_003512585.1 Bacillota bacterium
GAGAAAAAATTTGAAAGTGTCTTCACCGTCGGACCTATTACTCCTTATGTTGAGCAAGTTGGTGAATTACATAAAAGGGAATTGCTTGTCAAATTTAAAAAATCTAGTGAAATAAAAAAATATATTTTGAACTTATTGACCCTTCTTTCTGGAAAAGGTGGAGTCAATATAGATGCTGACGTCGATCCAATTTTTTATTGACGTTTTTGTTTTTATTTTTTAGAAACTAATTTTTAATTTTTGCCCATATAAAAAAGAACTACGTATATTTATTTTGCCTTAGTTGGTGTTATACTTATCTTCCGTAGGAAGAATTATGATTACAATCTCATTTCTAGGCTTAGACCAATTCGTTGTCGGACGTTATTCTAAAGAGCATACAAAAGCTCTTGCTTCTCTTTTTGAAACTAGCGAAGATGAAATTAATTTTTATGCGCCAAATTCAATGGTTTTTCATAATGGAGTCGAGCAAACCAGTTGGAATTTAATAGTTATTGTCAAAGCCCCAACAAAATATAAACCTCTTGAGAAAGTAGTGGCAAAATATCTCCTTGAAACCTTGCCTTTGTTTTCTATTCATATTGAATTGGAGTTCGAATATTTTGAAACATCAAGCCGATATGAAAAAATAAATCCAGATTACCCTCGTTATATTGACCAAGGGCACATAAAGGAAGTTGATGTTACCTTCGATAATGACGATGGCTGTCTTGATGAATGCTGCCATGGCCGTGATGATGCCAATCCAAATGATAGGGCTGATCTAGATTATAATGACCCGAATCAAATTTATTTAGGAAACGCATTCGAAGACTTTGACAAGAAATTAGAGAAAGCTAAAAAAGAAAGCAAGTAAAGGAGAGTAAAAAAATGAAACAACTTGATATTGCTTCGATGATACTTAATGACATTTTGGATAACCATACCCCATTTCCGGAAGCGTTAAGGAAAGTGTTTCAAGCCTCGATTGAACTCCGTCCTTTACGCGGTGATGTAGCTGGCTTAATTGGCTGCGAATTAAGGCATGATATTTTGTTTACTAGGCTTTTGAAAGATAAGGAAGGCTTAGATGAAAAAGATAAGCGCATAGTTTCTTTGGCCCTTGCCAATGATTATTATTTCCGTCATTTTGGAATTGAAGAAGTTTCTAACGCCGTTAAAGGCAGGATTGGGGAAGAAAAGTTTGATATGGTGTCTTCCTTGTTTGTTGAAAAAGACCCAAAAGCAGATTTAATCCCTGCTGATGTAGAAAGATCTTCGTTAACCTACTTAAGCTTACGTTATAACGTCCCTGAATGGGCTTTAAAGATTTTCCAACATTTTGGATATTCAAATACTTACAAAACAGCAAAGAAATTTGCTCGTCCATTTGTCACTTCCTTAAGGCTAGAAGATGAAGAATTATATGACGCTTATAAGCAAAACCCTGATTTTGAGGAGACCAAAGTTCCTTATATTTTCTCTTACAAGGGAAAAACTCCGCTTAGAAAACTTTCCGATTATAAAAATGGAAAAATCTTTGAAGAAAGAAGCGGAGTAAAATTCTTAATAGACGCCTATAAAGTTCCTGACCCTTGTGAAGTATTTTTGTATACTGGCATGCAAAAAAGTGGTTTCGAAAAAGAATTAATCCAAAGCTATGGTAATTCGATTGGTTTAAATATCGGGACAAAAGATATCGATTCTAAAGTTGAAGTTACCAAATTTATAAAAGAAAAGGGATTGAGCAATGTTAATTTTTTTGATGCAAAAGATCCTCTTAGCATGGAAGCTTCTATTTCTAAGCAACAAGACTTGGTAATTTGCTGCCCCGATTCAACTAATTTCGATTCGGTTGCCACTTCTCCTGACTTCTTTCTTCATTTCGATAAAGACTCCATGGATGCCATATTCTTAGATGAAGCTACGGCTTTGGAAGGATGTAGCAAATATGTTGAAGTCGGTGGCAAATTAATTTATGTGATCTTCACTTTGTCAAAAAAAGAAGGAAAGATGACCGTTGCTAATTTCTTGAAGAATCATTCTGATTTTGCCTTGCTAAAGGAGGAACAACGTTTCCCCTTTGATGAATTAGGATGCACTTTCTATTATGCCGTTATGGAAAAAAGAGAAGAAGAAACTAGCATTCCAACTCCCTTATCCACGTTAAATAATCCTGATTTAACGAAGAACCCTTCCATTTCGTTTGGTAAATAATTATGAAAAAGAATCTCCTTGGTTATACATTAGAGAAAATGACCCAGGAGTTTGTTGCTCTAGGAGAAAGTAAATATAGGTCTAAACAGGTTTTTTCTTGGATTTATAAAAAAAGAGTCCTTGATTTCTCTTTAATGAGCGACGTCTCCAAGTCTTTTCGTGCACTTTTAGAAGAACAATATTGTTTGGATTTACCAAGAATCCATACTCGCCTTGATTCAAAAGACGGAACGATAAAATTACTTTTGGAAATGAATGACGGCTCCAAAGTGGAAGCTGTCATGATGCCTTATGATTATGGGTGCCCAATTTGTGTTTCTAGCGAAGTCGGATGTTCGATGGGCTGTGCTTTTTGCGCTTCAGGGTTATTAAAGAAAAAAAGAGGTTTAGAAACCTCTGAAATGGTTGGTGAATTATTAGTAATTAACAAAATATTAGAAGAAAGAGGTGAAAGCGTCACCCATATAAATGTTATGGGGACGGGAGAACCTTTCGATAACTTTACCAATGTCATTGATTTTTTAAAAATCGCCAATTCTGCCGATGGATTGCAAATTGGGGCTAGACATATAACGGTATCTACTTGCGGATTGGTAGATAAAATAGTTGAATATGGCAAACTTGGCATCCAAACAAATTTAGCTTTATCTTTGCATGCCCCAAATGATGAAATAAGAAATAAGATAATGCCTATATCTCGTGCTTATAGCCTAGATAAAGTATTTACTGCATTGCAAGAATATTATGCTTCAAGTGGTAGAAGGGTAACCTTGGAATATATCATGTTAAAAGGAATCAACGATTCTAAGGATAATGCTAAAGAATTAGTCTCGTTAATTAGAAAATATGGAGTTTTGTGCTATGTTAATTTAATTCCGTATAACGAAGTAAAGGAAATGCCTTTTAAAAGAAGCCCGATTTCTACTTGCAAGGAATTCGCGACCATTTTAATGCAAAATGGTATCAATGCGACCATTAGGAAAGAATTTGGCGGCGACATAGATGCCGCATGCGGACAATTGCGTATTAAAGTAGGGGCTAAATAATATGAAAAGATTCAAGGGAGTTTATGCTTATAAAACCGACATTGGCAAAGTTAGGATTGCTAACGAAGACCAAGCCGCCGTTTTATCTAATTCCCTTGGCGAAGTACTTCTAATTGTTTGCGATGGGATGGGAGGCCAAAATAAAGGCGATTGCGCTTCTAAGCTAGCCATTGATTATGTTAAGGATAGTTTTTTGGAAAAGAAAACTTCCTTTTCTACTTTTTTAAATAGAAGATGGTTGTCCAAAGCTATAAAAGGAGCTAATTCCATTATTTATAAAACCGCCAATTCCAATCCTAGATACAAAGATATGGGAACGACTTTGGTGGCCCTTCTTTTAAGTGGAGAGAAAATGTATCTAGCTAACGTTGGGGATTCTCGTTGCTATTCCTTTTATAATGGGAAGCTTACCCCATTAACCGAAGATCAAACTTACGTTGATTATTTATATAGGACAGGGAAGATAAGCAAAGAAGCTACCTCCACTAGGGAAGACCGCCATGTTTTAATGAACGCCTTGGGCATTTATCCTTCGGCTTCTTTTGATTTGAAGGTATCTAGGTATTGGGGCGAGTCTATTTTGCTTTGCAGCGATGGACTTTATAATAACCTCCCAGACACTGAAATTAGAGCCATTTTATCTACTAATGATTCCGCTTCCGATAAAGTCGATGCCTTCATAATTGAGGCTAACGGAAACGGGGGAAGCGATAATATCGCCATAGCTTATTGGGAGGCAATTCCCAATGATTAAAATCGGTGATAAAATCGATGATCGTTATAGGATAGTTAGCCGCATTGCTACAGGAGGCATGGCTGATGTCTATGAAGCCAATGATTTGGTTTCTAGGCGCATTGTTTCCATAAAAGTAATGAAAGAGGAACTTTTAAAAGATCCTGTTAATTTAGCTAGGTTTAATAATGAAACGGCTTCAGCTGCCTCGCTTAATCACCCTAACATAGTTAAGGTTTATGGGCGCGGATTTATAGACGGGCGTCCTTATATGGCAAATGAGTATATAAAAGGACAAACCCTTCGCGACAAATTGAATTTTTCTATGGCTTTGTCTATTAGCGATGCTTGCGAAGTCATGCTTCAGTTAACTTCTGGAATTGATTATATCCATAGACACGGACTTATTCATCGCGATATAAAGCCCGATAATCTTTTTTATATGAGCGATGGAACAATAAAAATAAGTGATTTTGGCATTTCCACTCCTATAGGGAGTTACTGCAAGGGTGATACGATTCAAGGGACCATTTATTATTGCGCCCCTGAAGTTTTAACGGGAGCCCCACAANNCTAGCATAGCAAATGATATTTACTCCATGGGTGTCGTCTTTTTTGAAACTTTGACGGGCCAATTGCCTTTTGATGGGGCTAGCTTAGAAGAAGTTGCCCTTAAACAATTAAAGAAAAGATTTCCTGAACCTTCTAAAATTTTACCTTCTATCCCTAAAAGCATAGACAAGATAATCATTACGGCTTGTAGGAAACGCCCGGAAGAAAGATATCCAACAAGTGAAGCAATGCATCAAGCTATAGTCGATGCAGTTTCCGATAAGTCAAATTTTATGGAAAGAAAGGGTATCCTCTCGAGGATATTTGGATTTAAATGAGTTTAGTATCTCCATCAATTTTATCTGCTAATTTTTCTTCTCTCCATCTAGAAGTAGAAAAAATGGTTAAGGCAGGGGCTAGCTATATCCATTTAGACGTAATGGACGGGATATTCGTGCCAAACAAGACTTTTGATGCTTCCTTGCTTAGACAAATAAGGGATATAAATGTCATTAAAGACACCCATTTAATGGTTACTTCCCCTTTTAAGGAAATAGAAGAATTTGCTAAAGAAGGATCGGATATAATAACGGTCCATGTCGAAGCTTTTGAAAACGATGAAATGTGTTTAAAGGCTTTAAAAAGAATTAAGGATTTGGACGTTTTGCCTGGATTGTCTATTAAACCTGGCACAAAAGCAAGTTCAATCTTGAAATTTTTGCCATATGTAGGATTAATTTTAATAATGTCGGTAGAGCCGGGAAAAGGAGGTCAATCTTTTATGGATTCTAGTCTAGAGAAGATTTCTTTCTTTTCTAAATATAAAAAAGAGCATGACGTGAATTATAAAATCGAAGTAGATGGGGGCATTAATTTGGATACCGGAAAAAAATGCGTTGAGGCTGGGGCTGACATTTTGGTTGCAGGATCTTATTTATATGGACATGCTGATTATCAAAAACGTTTGAAAGGATTGCTTGAATTATGATTAACGAAATCTTGTTTCCTTTGCTTGCTTTTGTTCTTGTTTTTTCTGGTGGGCTTTTTTTGGTTTTTGGCTTTCAAGACTATAAAAAAAGAAATAAAAAAAAGTATGATTTTTTGACTTCCTTTCCTTTTGAACTAGTTCAAGGGAATGGAAGAGGAAGCTTCTTTTCTAGGCTTTGTTTTGTCTTATATGCAATTATTTATGTCGCTAGTAGCTTTTATGAATTGTATTTGTCTCCCTCTTTATCTTTTTTAAATCAATTAGGTGTGCTACTAGGGGTGGTAAGCATAATGATTTTTGTTTCTATGCTTATTATTGTTTATGTCCCGGCTTATTCTTTTAGGGTACATTTGTTTTTTTCGGTTGTTTTCTTTGCCCTTTCCGTTTTAAGCGATGTCCTTATCGGGCTAATTTATTTAAATCTTTATCAAGCCCAATTGACCATAATGCCGATTATTATCATGTCTTTCGCCTTCATTTCGGCTTTATTTAAAGGTTTGATTTTGATTAATCCAAAATTGGCTCACTGGACTGAATTGGATACTTCCGTTGGCAGCGATAATGTCGTCACTTCTTCTAGGCCAAGACCGTTTGTATTGGCTTTTTCCCAATGGCTTATTATATTTTTGAATGCTTTATCGCTTATTGTTTATATGCTTGGCTTGTTTTTGACTTGCTTGTCTTAATTAGGCAAAGAAAAAAGACGTCTTCTTTTGACGTCTAGTTTTTCTTGCTAAATTACTTTGCTTGTTTAGCTTGTTCGGCCTTGATGGTCTTGTTTAAGGTGCGATAAGCTCTAGCAGACATCCTAACTTCAACCATTTTTCCATCAACGTTGACTTTGTATTTTTGCAAATTAACATTCCAACGGCGACGGGTGGCCCTTAAGGAATGGCTACGAGCGTTTCCGCTGACGGGGCCTTTTCCGGTTACTGGGCAAACTCTTGACATTAAAAATACCTCTTGCGATGTAAACGCGTTAGGAAATATAGCATACGCTATAAATAGTTGCAAACTTTTCTTTCTTTTTCCTCGCATTTTCTCCATATGAATTCAGGAATACGGTATTTTTGTTTTATATGTAATTTAGCATCCATTGCTAAATATATTTGCAATTTTAATTATTTTAATTAAAAAACGTGCCGAGCTATGCTATCTTATCTATAATTAATTCGAAATAAATCTAAGGAGCTCTACATGGGCATTGAAATCGCTGCTATGGTCTTGGCAGGTGGCAAGGGAACTAGATTAAAGTCATTAACTAGAAAAACGGCTAAACCTGCTGTTTCTTATGGTGCTAAATATCGCATCATTGATTTTCCTTTATCAAATTGTGCCAACTCAAACATCAATCATGTTGGAGTTTTGACTCAATATGAATCAAGTGATTTGAATTCATATATTGGGAATGGGAAAAACTGGGGTTTAAATGGAGTAAATTGCTTAACTGCCGTTTTAACTCCAAAGCAAACAGAAGAAGGCTCTTCTTGGTATAAAGGAACCGCGGATGCCATTTTCCAAAACATTGATTGGCTAGATTCGCTAAATCCAGAATATGTCTTGATTTTATCTGGCGATCATATTTATTCGACTACTTACGATGATATGCTTAAGCTTCATAAGGAAAAGAAAGCTGAATGCACGATTTCTGTAATAGAAGTACCTATTGAAGAGGCTTCTAGGTTTGGCATATTAGAAACCGATAAAAACGGAAACATAACTGCTTTTAAGGAAAAACCAAAAGTGCCAAAGTCCAATTTGGCTTCCATGGGCATTTATATTTTTACCTATAAAACTTTAAAAACCGCCTTAATAGAAGATGCAAAGGATGAAAATAGTGACCATGACTTTGGGAAAAATATCATTCCCAAGATGCTAGAAAAAGGAAAAAGGCTATTGGCTTATACTTTTAGAGGTTATTGGAAAGATGTTGGGACAATTTCTAGCTTGCATCAAGCCAATATGGATTTACTTGAAGAAACGACCCCATCCATAGACTTATTTACGAATCAGCCAAATCATAGAATATATAGCGAAGATACTCACGCGACCCCTCAATATATTGGTAAATATGCAATCATTAAGGATTCGTTAATCAACCAAGGCGCCATTATTGAAGGAAAGGTCAGTCACTGCGTTATTTCTAGCCAGGTTGAAGTAGAAGAAGGTGCCTCTATTTCAAATTCTGTTTTAATGCAAGGGGTAATAGTAAAAAAAGGCGCGGTTGTAGAAAATGCCATTTTAGGTCCCAATACTATCGTTGAGGAAGATGAGCAACTAAATGTTGGGAACAAAGAGATAGCTTTATATGCAAGAGGATAATTTATGAGCGACGTCATAGGAATTGTTAATTTTCATTGTTCTCCAGAAATCGAACCATTGACTTTGTCTCGCCCTTTGGGATCTACTTCTTTCCTTGGAAGATATGCTTGCTGCGATTTTGCCATGTCTAACCTATGCAATTCCGGCATTTCGACAATGGGAATTTTAGTAAAAGACCATCAAAGGTCGATCTTAAAGCACTTAGGCGGTATGGATGCCTGGACTACCAATACTAAAATTGGCCAAGAAATCATTATGTATAACGAACCAGCCCATCTTTACCCTTCCTCGAATACAGATATTAACAATATTAAGGAAAACGATTGGGTTTTATATGATTCAACAGCTTCTTATATTGTCGTTGTCCCGGCTCATATTATTACTAATATTGATTTAAGGCCCATCATAAAAGAACATATCGAAAGAAAAGAAAAAATTACTATTGTAGGCATTAAAATTAAAAATGCTGCCGAAGAATTCTTGTCGGAGCAATTGCTTAAAATTGATGAGAATGGCTATGAAGAAGATGCTTATGTAAATCTTGGGCTTTCTGGTGCTGCCATTGCTTCAATGGCAATATATGTTATTAATAGAACCGTTCTAGCCGAGATGATTAATAAGTATGGCAAACGTAATCTGGCATTAGACTTAAGAACCCTTATTTATATAATATCCAAAGAAGGCGGGTATAAGGCCCATGTCCATATTTTTGATGGCTATGCCAGATGCATTGATACTTTTAAACACTATATGGATTATTCTTTTGAGCTTTTTTCAAAAGAGGCTTCAAAAAAATTATTTAAGCCTGATTGGCCAATTTATACTTTGACTCACGACACACCTCCAGCCTTATATGGAGAAGATGCCATAGTTTCTAATTCCTTTATTGCTAATGGTAGCTTAATAGAAGGAACTGTCATTAATTCTATAATTGCCCGTAATGTTAAAATAGAAT
>DOQE01000044.1:8799-10451 GCA_003512585.1 Bacillota bacterium
AAGAATTCCATTGTTTTCTCTTCATCTAAAATTGGCAATGGGGCTCATATAGAAAATACTTTAATCGATAAGTATTCGACAATTTCTTGTTCCCGTATCGTTTCCGGCGATAAAGATGAACCTCATTACGTGGCTCAGGGGTCAATAATATGAAAATAGCTTTTATTTCAAGCGAGGCCAACCCATTTTCGAAAACAGGCGGATTGGGTGATGTCGCTTATTCTCTTTCTAAAGAATTATCTAATGATAATGAAGTATCCTTGATTATCCCCTTTTATCAAGTTAGCAAGCAAAAAGAGGGATACCATTTTAAAAAAGTCTTTTCTTTTGATACTTATGTCGGGTGGAGAAAAAAAGAAACCGACGTTTATTTAACTAAGGTCGATAACATTTCTTTCTATTTAATAGATTGCCCTTATTATTTTTCCCGCAGCAACTTGTATGGATATGAAGACGATGGGGAAAGATTTGCCTATTTTACCTTGGCATCATTAAACTTAATAAAGAATCTAGGCCATTTTGACATCATTCATTGCAATGATTGGCAAACCGGGATGCTTGCTTGCCTAGTGAAAGAAAAAGAAAAAGATAATCCTATTTTTGCTAAGACTAAATTTATTTTTACAATTCACAATCCTGCTTTTATGGGGTTATTCGATAGATATTTTTTAAACGATTTCTATTCTTTGCCTGATTATTTATTTGATAATGGGACGCTTAGATGGAACAACATGGTTTCATCTTTTAAGGCTGGAATAGTTTATGCGGATAAAATAACGACAGTTTCTCCAACCCATGCCAAAGAATTGTTAGATCCTTCTTCTAAATTCGGCCTTTCTTATGTTTTAAAACTTAGGGAAGATGACTTTGCAGGTATTTGCAATGGCATTGATGAAGAAGAATTCAATCCTCGGATCGATAAGATAATAAAAACTACTTACGGGATAAAAGATGTAACGAAAAAGAAAAAAATTTGCAAACAAGATTTATTTGAATCTTGCCAGTTGCAATATAAAGATGTTCCTACTTTTGGCTTTGTCTCAAGATTAAGCGAGCAAAAAGGCATTAATTTAATCCTTGATGTTGCTAGGGAAATCATAAATAAAGGTGGGGCTATTTTCGCCTTGGGCTCTGGGGATTATGTTTTAGAAAAGGAATTAGAAGACTTAAGAAGAGAATATCCAGAAAATGTTGGAATTTATATTGGCTATTCCCAATCTTTTGCCCATAAGGTCTATGCTGGATGCGACTTTTTCCTTATGCCATCTTTATTTGAACCTTGCGGGATAGGACAACTTATTGCCTTAAAATATGGAACTATTCCAGTTGCTAGAAGAACCGGTGGATTAGTTGATACAATTATCGATTATAAAGCAAATAACATAGATAATGCCGATGGAATCTTGTTCAATGACTTTAATGATGACGGGATTAGATATGGGCTTTATAAAGCAATGGAAATTTATTCTTCGCCCAAATCATTAAGAAAAATCAGGAGTAACGCGATGAAATCCGACCATTCCTGGAAAAAGTCGAAAAAAGAGTATATAGCTTTATATAAATTGGCTTTGACTAAGCAAATTTAATCTACCATTTTATTTTTTCTTTCCTAAATTTATAATTTAGGGGTTATGAGTTACGATTTTAAAAAC
>DOQE01000036.1:0-4985 GCA_003512585.1 Bacillota bacterium
CGAATGCCTTGCCAAATTGGATTCTCTTTCCCGGCAAATAAGGGACACGGGTTCGATCCACCACGTTTTCGTCGCCCCCGAATGGGCAAGCGAAATCCGCTGCGAAAAAAAGTTGCGCAGGCTTGTCTATTCGGGCGTCCTATCCGTGAAGGCACGCGAACTTCGTAGATACGTTCGTTTTAAAAGGGGCCCGCAGAAATCGTAGAAGGCAAAGAAAATCCTCATCCGCGACGTCCGTGCCCTCGTTGGAAGGGCGTATGGCGAGTTTGCACTTTTAATCCTTCGTTATTGTGTGAAGCGAACCGCACCCCTTGCAGCCAATGGCTTCCCTACGCTTCCTGACAAGGAAGGTTATAGAATCCGCCGACGAATCGGTCTCCTCATAAAGCTCCAAACCCTCAACATCGATGCCGAACAATGATAAAATATTAATGTCTCTATTGACAGTCCTCCTTATTGTAGTGGCGCTACTATTATGGAGGATTTTTTAATCTCGTCTAAATTTGTGGGTTCCACGTCATGAAAAAGGGGGTTCCACATACGGAAACCCCACGTTGACCCCCCAAAAAAGTGGGGGACTAAAATAAAAGAAGTGACATTGTATCACTTCTATTGTTCTAATATGGAGCAGGTGGCGGGAATCGAACCCGTATAACCAGCTTGGAAGGCTGGTGTTCTACCACTGAACTACACCTGCATTTGCCTTAAGCCTTGACTATTATATACACTATAAAAAATCTATACAAGTACAAATCTAGCGCGAATTCACTTTGAAAGTAGGCACGTTTAATTTAACCGAAGAAGAAGAAAAATCATTTAAGACAAGATAAGAAACCATAGATTCAAACCTAGCCAAGCTTTTGATTACTTCGCAGCCATAAACAAAATCTTCTTTCACTTTAGGATCATAAATAACAACCTTATGTCCCTTTTCTTTTATGTAATTAATTATATCTTCCATCGGGGATGATTTATAATTAGCCCCGCCTTTTTTAGAAGATATCCCATAAATCCCAACAACAGGATCCTTTAGTTTTGATAATTCATTATTAATTTTATCCGCCAAATACTTTTTCCTAACGGCATTCGAATCAACAATAGCCTTGATTAGGGTTTGGGGGACACCGGAAAAGGAAGACAAAAGTTGCTTGCTATCTTTTGGCAAGCAATACCCTCCATATCCAAAAGAGGGTTCGTTATAGCCTTTGCCAATTCTAGGGTCATCGCAGATAGAAGAAATAACAGTAGAAGTCGAAATGTCTTTTTCCTTGCAAAAAGAATCCAATTCATTGAAGAAAGCCACTCGCATTGCTAGATAGGAATTAGAAAATAGCTTTATGGCTTCTGCTTCTTTAAAGCTACATAAATAGCAATTGGGTTTATTTAAAGCTATACCGTTTAGCAAAGAAGAAACATTTATAGCCAAATCAAAAGAATTTGAAGCGTAACCTATTACGATTCGGCTAGGGTGAGTAATATCAAAAATAGCCTCCCCTTCTTTTAAAAACTCAGGGGCATAGACAATTTTTAAAAGAGGATACTTATTGGCCAATTCCAAGGAAGAGCCGAAAGATAATGTTGAACGTATAACAACGTTTTTAATATTGTTTTTTTCTAGCAAAGATAAACAAGAATTAATATTAGATAAATCAAAAGAGGCTAATTTTTCACTAAAATCTGTTGGAACGCAAACAAAGGCTAAGTCGATTTTCCTATTTATTTCTTCTATTGAACTAATGGCTACAAAATGACCTAAATAGCCATTCATCAAAGGATCATAAATAGGAGAAACCCCTTTATTGATCGAGTTTACCTTATCTAAATTCGTATCGAATATTGTAACTATATTATCCTTAGATAAAGCCGCAGCCAAACTAGCTCCAACATAACCCCCACCACAAACTAAAATATTCATAGGCACATTTTAACATTCTTTTATATAATTTATTAATATGAATAAAGAAATTTGCCTATCTACTAACAATAAAAACAAATTAAAAGAATATAGAGAACTCCTATCTCCCCTGGGTTATGTCATATATTGTCCAAATGATTTAAATATTGATCTACAAGTAAATGAAAACGGCAAAACCTATAGGGAAAACAGTTATTTAAAAGCCTTGGCTTTATCAAAGCTAGTTTCTTTCCCAGTCATTGCAGATGATTCAGGATTGGAAATCAAATCTTTAAATAATTTCCCTGGCCTATATTCAGCTAGATTCGAACTAGAATGCGGATCTTATCAAAAGGCTTATCAAGAAATATTTTCTAGATTAAAAGGAAAAAGCAGGGAAGCAAGGTTTGTTTGCTGCATTTGCTATCTAGAATCCAGTACTTCAAAACCCTTATATTTTGAAGGAGAAGTTAAAGGGGAAATAACAAAACAAGCGCATGGGACCAACGGATTTGGCTACGATCCAATATTTTATTGCCAAGAAAACAATAAATATTTTGGTTTGATAAGCGAAGAAGAAAAAAACAAAATATCCCATAGATATAAAGCAAGTAAAAAATTGGCATTGTTTCTAGCTATATAGATAAAAGGAAAGTAAAAGCTAATCCAAACGAAATTAAAGTTTGGCCAATTAAATATAAAGCCATGATAAAGAAATCTCTTCTTTTGACATCTTTTATAAATAAGGTATAACAAAGAAAAATATCAGAAGCAATAAAGGCAAACCCGCCTAAAGAAGAAATAAGTAAATACTTAGGCTTATACATAATCGATAAAACTAGCATCATTAAAAAATCCAAACTTAAGAAAGAGCAATATATGGAACCGCCGAAAGTCAATTGTCCCTGCCTAAAGACTTTTTTAAATGGATAATAAGTGATTAGACAAAATAAAATTGGAAAGAACGCCATAAAAAAATAAATAAAATCATTAATGGGAAAACATAGTTTTATAGATTCTATAATAAAGAAACAATGGTTAAGAAAGAAAAAGAAAGTCCCAATTACTAAAGGCCAAACTTTATGCTTTTTTAGTAAAAGTATGTCACCTAAAACACCAAATAATAAACCAATATAAATAAGGTATTCGCTTGGACTTATAAAAATAATGGTAATAGATAAAAGCAAAACGCAAAAAGGCTTGCTTATTTTTCTAAGCCTTTCTTTTTCAAAAAAGCAAAATAACAAATGGACGATTGATATTAATAAAAACAAGGAAAGGAAAACACAAAAAGGAATTCCATTAAAGGGCATTTTTTCTATCATTTGCCTTCCTCATCTTCCGCAATTGTAACTTCGCCTCAGCTTTTAAATCATTATTTCTTTTTCTAATTTCTTCTCGAGCTAAAGCTTTATCGGCATAAGAAGAAACCATGGACAAAAAATTATTTTTCGGGGCTGAGAAAGAAAATATCCACGGGGCATGTTCTTTTGCTCTTTTATGATAGTCAGAGAAGAAGGCTTTGGCTCTATCCCATTCCAAAACCAAGTTAGAGGAAGCCAAGGCTTTTTTGAATCTAAAGGCAATATCGAAAGAATAATAACAATCAATCAAGACAATTCCATACAGTAAACCAAGTATAAAGATTATCCAAGTCCCAGAATCAAGCAGGTAATTTGTCATATCCACGAATAAAGGATGGGCTGCATATCTATAAATTGCACCACAAGCACACCAAATCAAAGAAAACGTTGGACAAATAATACCCATTATATTTAGTGGTCTAGTCGAATAATCCCAAAGTTTAATCTTCATTCCTTTTATAAAGATTAGCCCTGCTATAAATTCAACAATAGTCATGGCTAGACCAATTATTAAAATGCAAATGACTTCGCCCCATTCATAAGGAATTTTGCCATTAAAAGTATAATCAGGAATGCATAGATAATATAAAAATATAATCCCAAATCCATATAAAGGAAGCAAAGGGCCGGCTAAAAACCCTGGATTCACCCATTTCTTCATTGAGACGAAACGTCTAAAGAACAGTTCGAGAATCCAGCCACCAAATCCACCTACAAGGAAAAGCAAACAAATTCTATAAAATTCCATATAGACATTTTAAGTTATAAATAATTTCTTTTCTACGCTTAATGAGATTAATTGATTTTTAAAATAAATATTATTTAATTATTAAAAACTTATTCACCTAATTTTTTAATATAAGCGGCAATTCTATTTTCTTCTTCTTTAAGTAAATTAGGATCATCTATTTCCAAATATAAACGTAAGGCTGGTTCCGTATTAGACAAACGAAGCAAACACCATTCAGAAGGAGAAAAGAAATAACGGTAATTCCTATCGATAATCTCTTTTTTGATAAATGGCCTAACAAAATCAGGGCTATTGTTTTCCAAATATTCTTTTATCATCTTTTCTTTGCTAGGCGGATAATTTAGAAAAGTTTCGTAATCAAATGATTTAAAACTAGCAAATTCTTTTACTTCCTTAACAATTTCAGATACCGGTTTATTTATGTCATCCATCATGTTGACGAATAAGACTAGGGCAAATGTCGTATCTTTTCCCTTTAAATAATTCCGACAAGTCAATCCACCACTGCTTTCTCCGCCGAGTAAAGCATTACATTCATCCATCTTCCTGGTGATGTTTTTAAATCCGACATCGACTTCATGGCATTTATAACCAAGCTTATTGGCTAAATCATCTAAAAGCATTGAAGTAGCACAGTTTTTAACTATATCGCCCTTTAGGCCTCTTACTTTAATTAGATAATAATAAATGCAGGCAAGAATTTCATTTGCAGTTACAAAATTCCCCTTTTCATCGATAACCCCAAGCCTATCGGCATCGCTATCGGCAGAAAAACCAACATCATAATTGTTGTTTGTTACAAAAGATGAAAGATCCTTTAAATTTTTTTCAATTGGATTAGGGAGCTTTCCTTTAAATGTTATGTCATGTTCTGGATTTAAAATAGAAAGGGTCTTTACTCCGATTTTTTTAAGGATTGGTTCGATGGAATTAATGCCAACCCCATTTAAATTGTCATAGGCAATTTTTAAATCAT
>DOQE01000036.1:5001-8428 GCA_003512585.1 Bacillota bacterium
TTAAGTGTTTTTTTGAAAAAGGCAATATAAAATCAATATACGGAGTCAAAGCATCAAATTCTGCCAATAACCCTTTTCCCTTTGCTTCGCCTAGGCCTAGCGAATAAATATTTTTAATTTCTTGGCATTTTTGTTCAAGTCTAGAAGTAAATTCTTCATCGGCATCATAGCCACCTTTAGTAAAAACTTTAACTCCATTAAAATTGGCAGGATTATGGGAGGCGGTTATCATGATGCCATAATCTTCCTTTTTGGCCATGGTATGATAAATAATACATGGCGTAGGAACATCTTTATTGGCTAAAAATACTTTAATTCCGTAATAAGTGAAAACCAAAGCCATATCCAAGGCGGCTTCAGGCGATTTATTCCTTCTATCAAAGCCAATTACTATTTCTTTTTTCGAATCTTCTTCTAGCATTATCCTAGATAAAGCGGAAGCTACGATAGTAACGGTTTCTTTGCTAAAGTCTTCTCCAATTATGCCCCTAAATCCCCCTGTGCCAAACTTGATTCTATTCATACTCATTTGATGCAACTCCAAGAAATATTATAATCAAATTAAACTTTTATTAGGGTCTAATTTGTAACATCATTGTCCGAATTTTTTCCCTTTTTTAAAATTAATTTTCAATTCCTATAAAAGAAAAGCCAATTTGCCTTAAGTAAAATTTTTTACCATAATTGAATTATTTTTTCTAAAAAAATATTCAAAGAAGTAAAACTAGTTAAAAAAATTAAAAAGGAAGATAATAAATATATGGAAACGAGCAAAATAGAAAGAACACCTTTAGGCTTTAAAACATGGTTTGCCTTTATTATTGTAGGATTAATTGGCCAATTGGCTTGGGCAATAGAAAACCAATACATAAATTTATATGTCTATTCCCAAACCGGGGATGCTAGTTATATAAATTTTATGACTACTTTTTCTGCTATTACGGCTACCTTAACTACCCTATTAATAGGCCCGTTAAGCGATAAGCTAGGGAAAAGGAAACCAATAATTGCCATTGGCTATATGTTTTGGGGGATTTCAGTAGCCTTATTTGGAGTCGCTAGTTTGCCTATATTAGAACAAACTGGCCTAGAAGTAGATAAAGCCATCATGTGGGTTGGAATCTTAAATGTAATTATCGATTGTGTCATGACTTTATTCGGATCGACTAGCAATGATGCTTGCTTTTCTTCATATATAACTGACCAAACAGATGAAAATAACAGGCCATTAGTCGAAAGTGTTATTTCCATTTTGCCCCTAATTGCCTTGGCCTTGATGATGGGGCTCGGTCTAGCTTTAGGTGTCCCAGGTAGTAAAAATCCAAATGAAAGTCAAAGCGATTTTGCAACTAGAATAGCTACCCCATGGTTTTATTTTTATTTAATTTCTGGTGCCATTACTTTTATAGTTGGCCTAATTTCTATTTTTATATTGCCCAAAGATAAAGCCATCATAAAAAGAGAAGATGGCTTTATAAAGAATTTAATATATGGGTTTAAGCCTACTTCAATAAAAGAAAACAAGAAATTCTATTTAACCTTGCTTTGCTTTTTTTGCTTTAACATAGCCATTGATTCCTTTATGCCATATTATCTAGTTTATTTTCAGGAAGGGTTAAAAATACAAGGTTTGAATTTTTATTTAATAATGGGTTCGATTGTCTTAATAAGTAGCCTAGTAACCATAATATTAGGCTTATTCATGGAAAAAATCGGAAAAGGGAAAATTCTATTTGGCTCCATTTTGGTTTTAGCAATTTCCAGTTTGCTTTTATATTTAAGCAAGGACCAAATATCCGCCGCAATTGGAGGCACTTTATTAATGTCGTCTTATTTAATTGGGACGAGTGTATTAGGAGTTTGTTTACGTGATGCAACTCCAAATGAAAAAGTAGGATCGTTACAAGGGGTAAGAATGATTATGGCTGTCATGTTACCTATGATAATTGGTTCAAATATTGCCTTAGCTAGTTTTTCTTCTACCTATACAAACGAATTTAACCAAATAGCCAAAATGCCAGATAAAAACATGTTCTTGGTTACTTTAATAGCCTCTATTTTAACTATATGCCCTGCTTATTTCTTATTTATTTTTAAAAACAAAAAGAAAGAATCAGCTAACTAAAGATAATATTTCTTTTAAAGCAGAATTAGAAATATCGTCTTGTAATTCGATATAACGCATCCTATCTTTTATTTCAAAAATCGTTAGACTTATATTTTTATATAGCAATCTAGTTTTAGTTTTAATTTCTATTCTATTGATTTCAAACCCATTAGTTAAGAAATCATAAAGAAAACTGCCTTCATCTTTCCAAACATCAAGGATGGATTCTTCGTCTAAAAGAACATTAACAGGTCTAACGATTTTGTTGTCTTTTCTCCATTTCGGGGCACCTTTATGGACTAATGATGAGGGCCTATATGTTTTGCCTCCATCAAAAGAACGTTCCCTAAAACGCAATATGTTATTTTCTTCTTGCTTTTCGTTTTCGCAAGCAACATAAAAGTCCTTTTCATATATTCTTTCAATTAATTTAGAAGAAGAAATTAAACGATTCATGCCTTCAATATTTTTAATTGTATAGGCATTTTTAGTTTTATATAAATTCCCTGAGCGAAGTTCGCTAAAAGACATATCGTTATCTAGAATTAAATCGGCTGGGTTTCTAGAAGGCAAAATGGTTTGTCTATAACTATCCATAATGGAACTAAAATATAGTTTAGAAGTAAAAGAGGCTGAAGCGCTAGTTTTGGAAGCATCCCTAATCAATCGACGTAAAAACAATGATTTTGGATTACCGTCTATAAAATTTTTAACAGCCTTAATCCCTTTTAAATTAGTAAGCAATAAAGAGTTTAAAGCATATATCCCTTCGACAATTATAAAAGAATAATCCTTACCATTAATAAAAGAATTAGAAGCAACCCTTTCAGAAATTACTTTTGAATATTGTTTTTCTGCAATCGTTTTTTCCTTAAGTAAGTCTTTGATGTCTTTGCTAGCTTCTAATAAATCATAAACGCTAGGTTCATCAAAATTTAATTTAGCCCACTCCTTCTTTAATCCTTCAAGAAATAAATCTAATTGGTCATTTTTAAGAAAAGAAGAAATCGCGGGTTTGATTTTTTCTATTTGTTCTTGGCTATATTTAGAGGAAAAGGTGACGTTTTCGATAATTGGTTTTATGGCTTTACATATTTCATTTATATTTAATAAAGAAGAATTGAAATAATTCAAATTGACTTTATTAGGGATTATATGACTTAAGCCGACGTTATATTGATCAAGGGAAATTATACAAGACCTATGTCCAAATTTAGTTAACATTTCATGTAAATAGCTAGCCCCATAAGACTTTCCTGAACTAGAGGCACCGGAAATCAAAATCAAAGCCTTTTTTTGACCGGATTCTAAAATCTCTTC
>DOQE01000109.1 GCA_003512585.1 Bacillota bacterium
GGTTAGCCATGGAGCCAAGTCGGCGGAAGATTCATTCGGTTTGACTGCTTTATGCTCGATAGGCCCAATTTTATTTGTGGTTATTATTGCTTCCATAATGAAAGCAACGGGTCAAGAACTTCCTTCAATAGCCGATTATAAAAATCCACTTGATTCTTTGGTTGAAGACATTGGTGCTAATTTTGCCCATTCTTTGCTTTCTTGTTTAAAAAGTGTCGCCATATCTGTTTTGCCGATTTTAGCTTTCTTTTTAATCTATGAATTTATTTTCATCAAGCTTCCATGGAAAACGGTAGTTAGAATCATCCTGGGTATGATGATTGTATATGTAGGCTTGGTAATGTTTTTATCAGCGGTAGAATCAGGCTTCATGCCTATTGCCTCTAAGGTTGGGCAAACCTTGGGCCATAGAAGTGATTTTTTACCATTTGCTTTGATCCTGGGTGCTTTGTTTGGCTTATTTGGCGTTTTGGCCGAACCAGCTGTTCATGTTCTTGTTCAACAAGTCCAGGATTTAAGCGAAGGGACAATAAAAAAGAAGACAATGTTAATTGTTTTATCTTTATCCATCGGCACCGCTGTCTGTATGCAAATAATTCGTGCTTATTTTCAATTTGACATTATGTATTACATAATTCCCGGATATATTATTGCCTTTGTTTTGTCATTTTTGGTTCCAAAAATATATACAGCCATGGCTTTTGATTCAGGAGGAGTTGCTTCTGGGCCAATGACTTCTACCTTTATCTTGCCTTTTTGCATTGGCTTCGCTTACGCTAGAGGCGAGGATGTCTATTTATATGGATTTGGATTAGTCGCCATGGTCGCCATGATGCCTCTTATAGTTGTTCAAGGGCTTGGTTTATATAGCAAGATTAAAACTAATGCCATATATCGTAAAACCAGGAAACGCCTTGTTGAGGAAAATGATGATCAAGTTATTCATTTCGAAGAGGAGGTTGCCTGATGGGAAAAGACTTTGTTCCTTATGAGAAAACCCATAAATTACAACGCCTACTTTTTGTTACGGTAGTTGTTCGAGATGGCCAAAGAGATGCAATAAATGCCATTCTATTTGACAATGAGGCTTTTTTCTGTGCTTCATTTCATGGGCGTGGAACGGCTCCTAGCACCATTATTGAAGTCATGGGCATAGGAGAACTTAAAAAAGATGTAATAATGTCCGTAGTCAAAGAAGAAAGATGGCCGCTTTTAAAAAAAGATTTAGAAAAAAGATTTGGCGTCTCCTCTTTATCTAAAGGCATTGCCTATGTTTGCCCCGTTGATTCGGTTATGGGGGTATCGATATATAAAATGCTTTCCAATACTCAATTTAGTGAAAAATTATCTTTAAAAGAGAGAATTGAAAGCAAGATTGAGGAAAAGAATGAGAATAAAGTAGAAAAGGAAGAAAAAAATGAACAATTATGAATTAGTTATATGCATTGTTAATCACGGCTTCACCGACTTGGTTATGACTTCCGCTAGAGATGCAGGG
Organism: Bacillota bacterium; assembly: GCA_003512585.1. Lineage (GTDB taxonomy): Bacteria > Bacillota_I > Bacilli_A > RFN20 > CAG-826 > Alloenteromonas. Next base: position 1,499 of record DOQE01000109.1, read on the forward strand.
GCTAGGGGCGGAACGGTTTTTACGGCTAGAGGAACCGGCAACAAAGATATGGAACAACTATTCGGTGTTACTATAACCCCTGAAAAAGAAGTTGTTTTGATTTTGGTTCCTTCTTCAATTAGGGATGCTGTTTTGTTGTCTGTTAATAAAGGGGCTGGCATGGATACGAAAGGGCAAGGGATTGCTTTTGCCGTGCCTGTAAAAGATGTTGTTGGAATTGGCGAAGAAAAAAAGAAAGAAATAGAATGATTTTATGTCAACTAGTTTGGCCTCCTACCGACAAAAAAAGTATGCTTTAAAAGCACTGATAAAGGAAAAATGTGCATTTTTATTTAACCCATGGAGTGATTTTTATTTTGGCCTTGCTTTGATTGTTATAGGTTTTGCTTGGTGTGGGTATGGCCTTGCTTCTAATAGTTTTACTAGCGCCTTTAACTGGGATTATTCACATCAATATTTGCCATTTGCTTACGATTATGTTTCTTCTTGGCGTACTTTTTTTGCAACAGGTGAATTTCCATTATACGATTCAATTTTATTTTTAGGTGGAGATAATATTGGATCGAATACTTATTATGGCTTGTTCGATCCTTTTGTTATTGTTATGTCTATTTTTCCTTCTTCTTGGATTCCTTTTCTTTATGCGATGTCGACAATAATAAAGATCACTTTAACTGCTTTTTTTGCTAAAAGTTATCTTTCTTATATGCATATAAGCAAAGGGGCGTCTAGGTTTGGAAGCTTAGCCATTGCTTTTTCCGGATATTTAAATTTTATGGTGGGTTTTCCTACCTTTGTTTCCGCTATAACATATGTTCCTTTGATTTTACTAGGGATTGAAAAGACTATTAGGGAATGCAAAATTGGAAATTTAGTCTTCGGATTGTTTTTATTAGAATTGTCTTGTTTTCTATTGCTTGTACCAATGTGCATTTTTGGGGTAATTTACGCTTTGTGGCGTTATTTCCAAACTATAAAAGATAGAGATGCTTTATTTTCTACAAAGGTTATTCTTTTGGGAATATGCGGCTTTGCTTTAGGAATTTTATTAGGCTCATTTGCCTTATTTCCTTCGTTAAGGCAAAGCGGTTTATCAGGAAGAACATCTTCCATTGGGAGTGCGTATTTTAATTCATTAAAAACGGCTTTATTTGGGAAAGATTCTTTTGCTTTTTTCTCTCTTCTGTTCGAAGAGGTAGGAGATAATCCTGGTAGAGAATTAATGGGGTTAGTTTCCTTCTTTTTTCCGACTGGCGGCTTTCAAACTTTGCCATTAATTGTTGGCTCTAGTTCCACTTATGATGCTTGGACGGCTTCGATATTTTGCTACACGCCTTTTATATTTTTGTTCTTTTCCTCTCTACTTATATCCATAAAAGAGAAAAGATTCGACCATATTATTGCGATTTCATTTTGCCTTTTTCTTTTGTTTACGACTTTTGCTTATTATTTTTTCTTTGGCTTTAGTGGGAATGGATACGGTCGCTGGTTTTTTGTCTTGATTCTTCCCATTGTTTATTACGGCTGCAGAGCTTTTGATAAAAGAAAAGAATATCCTTCATTATTGTTTTTAGCAGGCTCTATCCTTGCCTTTATAGGAACACTTCTATCTTATTTAGCCATTTTCATCCTTCTTGAAGGAAAAACAATAGAACGTATTAATGGCATGACTTATTTTATAAGCTCATACAAACTTCCTACTGATTTATGGAATGATTTGTCTAGGCAATGGTATTTATATTATCAGCTCGCATTAATTGCTATTGAGACGTTTATCTTTATTCTTGGGCAAAAGAAGAAATGGTTGCCTCATACTTTATTTATTTTTATTGCTATTGAAGCTGTGGTTATGGGAAATACCGCTTATGCCTATGTTGGACTCTGGTCTATTGAAAATACTTATATGGGAGGAGAAACTTCCCTTAATACCAATAGGGAAATGGCAAATTCCATCAAAGAAAATGATAATTCCTTTTATAGGGCTTATTTTGACGCTAGCGGGGGCAGTGAAAATTATCAGTATGCAGTTGGGCTACCAGAGTCTAGTTCATTCCATTCTCTTCTTAATTTTGAAGTGAATGATTTTGCAATCATGAATGGATTTAAAAGTGCATCAAGTGAAAAAGAAACTTATAATGGCGAAAAATTTGTCGATACAGGTTGGAGCGGTTCTTATAGAAATAAAAGATGGGGTGTCGATTCTACTTTAGGCTTTAGATATTATGTAATTAGTAATCAAAGCGGCTATCCTTGGATTGGAGAAAATGTTCCTTTCGGGGCCGTTGAGATACCTTCTTATTCAAAAAATAGAGATATGTATAGGGTATATAGGGTAAATGAGGATTATTTACCTAGCCTTGGCCATTCCATAAATAAAGATATGATTTATCGCTTTAAAGTGGAGAAACAATATCAAAAAACTAATTTTTATGGATCATCTATTTCGAGTCGCGAGTCTTTCTTACACCAATACGAAGTATCTCAAATCGAACAAATGGGTGCTATTTTTGAAGAAGATGCAGTTTTGCCAAGGGGATTTAATGAAAAAGACTATAAATGGATTTCTTCTTCTTCTATTCTTTCTTCTACTTACGGAGTAGACGTGTTCAATAATGGAAATGTAAGAATTGATAGATATATCGGTAATGAGGGTGATTCTTTGCTTCCAAATAAATCATCAAGTTATTCTAATGAAGGCGTTAATTACTTTTTTAATAATAACTACGGAACGGAACGCATGTATTCAAATGAAGAAATTGTTGCCGGAAAAGACCATGTGGTAATTTCTAAGTCTGATAATAGTTACTTTACTTCTAGTTATGATGGAGGGTATATTGAATTTAAATACTATAATTCCGCCTATAGCTCTCTAGATTCAAGTTTTTATAATTTCATGCCGCAGGTCATGGTTTTTGGCGACAAGAAAGACGAGAATGGGAACATAATTGAAAATCAGCTGCTTTGTTACGACTATGCAGGAATGAAGAACATAGCGGGTATTAAGAAAAATAATTGGTCCAATTCTACGATTGGTCTTTATGCTAAGGGTGGCAAAGTCAAAAATATCGTTCTATATTGGCCTAAATACGGGAATAGTTTTACTCATAAACATAAAGTGGCTTTATCAACAATTAATTTTGTTGTTGAAGATTATTCGCTTATGCAAAATAAGATTTCCATGCTTAAAGAAGGCTCTTTGCTTAATGTAAAAAAGAGTGTTAATTCCTATTCTTTTTCTTCTAATTATGATGAAGATCAAATTGTGGTAACTCAACTTGGCTTTGATAAGGGGTGGAGTGTTAAAGCCAAATTAGAAGATGGAAACTATGCAGATTGTCAAACTTATAAACTCGATGGAGGGCTCTTTGGCTTTTTTGCCCCTAAGGGAAATAATACTTATATAATGCAATATAAAACAATAAATGCTGATCTAGGTTTATATTTGGGATTGGTTAGTTTAATTATTTATATTTCTTATGCAACTTATTGCCATTATGAAAAGAAGAAAAAGCATATGGAATTTAGCGTTTTTTCGAATATGGTTTATTTTACGAATGAATTAATGTAGATATCGTAAACTCTATTCTTTTTTATTTTCAAGGAAGCAGAAACCAAAGCAACGGCTTCTTTGCCGGTTTTGCCAAATTCCAATTGATCTTTTAAAGCCAAGGCTATCTGGTTATCACTTACGGTAGCCTCTTTTTCTTGGTTTCCTTCTACTACTATAACCATTTCGCCTTTTAAAGTAGTTTCATCTAGCAAAGAGAGTTCGAATAAATCTCCTCTTATGAATTCTTCGTGGGTTTTGGTTAACTCCCTTGCTATGACGGCTTTTCTATTTCCAAAAATAGAAGATAAAGCAATTAATGTTTTGCTTATGCGATGAGGCGATTCATAAAAAATTAACGTTTCTTTTTTCTTAGCTAAGCCACTTAGTTCTCCGTTTCTTTCGCTTTCCTTTGGGGATAAAAAACCATGAAAATAAAAATGCGTTGAGTCTAATCCTGAACAAACAAGGGCATTTATCGCCGCGTTTGGACCCGATGTAACCGATACTTTTATCCCGTTTTCTAGACAATTTTTAACTAACCTAGATCCTGGGTCGGATATGGCTGGATAACCGGCATCAGACATATATGCAATCTTTTTGCCTTCTTTTAATAGCTTAATTATTTTGCTTGAGGCTTCTTCTTCATTATGTTCTCTACATGAAATAAAAGGTTTGCTAATTTTAAAATAAGACATAAGCGAACCTGAATTTCGTGTATCTTCTGACGCTATATAATCAACTTCCTTCAAAATTGAAATAGCCCTTGGATTCATTTCTTCTAAGTTACCAATTGGGGTGGCAATTAGATATAGAAGAGGTGAATTATTCGCAAAATTTAATTCTCTATCCATTGGTTTTATTCCTGTTAAATTTGTGCTTATGTTTGTTGTTTCTATTGTAATTTTCCTTTTTTGAAGAGCTATTTGCGGGCTTATTGTTGTTTTGGTTTGATTTTTGCATCTTATTATTCTTTTCTATTGAGTTGTATTTGCCCTTATCGTTTTTATCAGGATGCAATCCCATATAAGAGTTTTCTTTCACATTTGTAGAAGTAATTTTAAAATCGGGAAGTCTATATTCTTTTTCTAGTGTTATTTCTTTTTTCTTATAAGTTCCATTTAACATGGCTTTTATATCTTCTAATGGAAAAGTCTTATAGTCATCTTTGGCTTGGTTAGCCAGACGGACTGTTCTAGAAATTATATTAAAGGCATCGACAAAATAGTCCCCTTCTTCTAAATGAATAAGCGTTCCTAGATGAGGGAAATCTTTTTTTTCTAATGTATAGGTATCATCTTCGAATGAAAGACAACAAATCAGTTTCCCACAGGCTCCGCTTAATTTAGGGATGTTTAATGTCAGCATTTGGTTTTTGGCCTTAGCTATTGATATACCTTCAAAATGGTTGGAGGAATTGGAATATGCGGATTGCCTTTATGCTGCTCTACTTTTCTTACTCAA
>DOQE01000132.1 GCA_003512585.1 Bacillota bacterium
TGCGAGCCATTTTCTTACACGCCCCAAAGCAAGTCTATGCTGGCGATAAATTCAACTTTGAAGAAATTTTATATCAAGTCTATTGGAGCGATTACAATGTCTTATAAAAAGTATTTATCATTATTGCCATTATTAGCATTAATCTCTTGCTCTCCTTCTACTAGCAACGCTACTTCTTCAATTGACTTAGATGCGAGCTCTTCAGCAAACGAAGAAGGGAAATATAATCTAAAAGAGAAACTAGAAACGTTAAAAAAAGCCAATACTTTTCGTTTGGTATTGAATTACGATTTAATCGACGGGACAAGCAATACCGGTTCTACTTATATCTATACTTACGCCAATTCTTTTTATGCAATCGAACATAATAATGAAGTAACAGGTATTTCTAGCGGGGAAGATGGAATTTGGACATTTGGTATTAAAAATAACAATTTCGAAGCCGGTCCAATTTATAATGTAAATATAAAATCCGTTTATGACAAAGATAATGGCATTAGGAATTACTTTGATGGATTAAATCCCAATAGAGTCTCTAGCAGCGATACATTTAACTTTGCTTTAACTGATTCCATAAATTTAAGTGCCATCCTTAATATGGCTAGTTTAACTGTTTCTAGTGGATTGATGTCTTTAATTCAAGAAGCCAAGGTGGAAGCAAATGAAGATGGATTAATCTTTTCTCTTGATTTCGGGGTAAACGGCACAATTAAGGAAACCGTTACAAACATAGATGATGATAATTTAACTTTGCAAGAATATGAAGACTATATAACTAACGGAGGAAAACCAAGGCAAGCAGAAGCACCTTTGCTTAGCTTAATGGACAACTTCTCCTCTTATAATTATTCTTCTTCCATGGGTTCTTTAACAGTAAAAGGGGAAACAATTGATGTTGGAACTAGATATTTTTCAAAACAGTATATCTATGAAGATTATACCGATGAATACATTAATTATGCTAAAGAATTAGGCGAAACAGTCAAAAGACAAGGCTATATAGAATTAAACGGCAACGAATATGTTTCCAAAGGAATTTATTCGTTTGAAATTGATACATATGATGAAAGCAACAAGCCTATCTTTAAAGATTCAAGTTTAAAGGATTTTTATGGCGAAGATAAATTAATTAAGCAATATCCATATTTTAATTCTTTGACATTTAATACATATTTAGCAAGTTTCTATAGCACGACTAATAATCCATATTCTTCTAATGAAAGTTATTATTGTTCTAGAAGCGATCTCTCAACAGAATTTGGAAATTATATATTTGGCGTAAAATCTACCGCCAAAGGAATGTATATAATTAATGAAGGAACTAGCCAAGAGCCAAGCATTTCTTTTATTGTCGACTATGGAAATGATGGCTATATGGTGAATGTTAATAATTTCAATAAAACAAACATCTTGTTTATCGAAGACTATATAGCAAAATAAGTAAGTAAAGTAAAAAGTCAGTCAAAAGGCTGGCTTTTTTTATATTTGAAAATAAAAGAAAAGCCCCTAGTAGCTAATTCTATTAGGGGCAATTTTTAAATTTAATGATTAATACATGTCATTACCCATGGATGGGGCAACAGGCTTTTCTTCTTTAATTTCGCTAACGGCAGCTTCGGTAGTAACAAATAAAGAAGCAATGGAAGAAGCATTCAATATAGCAGACCTAGTAACTTTGGTTGGATCGACAATCCCTTCTTTAAACATATCAACCCATTTACCGTTTTTAGCATCAAAGCCATAATTCTTCTTGGCCATTTTTTGAGCCTCGACAATTTCAGAAGGTTCAAACCCAGCGTTGGAAGCAATTTGTCTTAGTGGATCAAATAAGGATTCCATAACGGCATTGATACCTTTTTGGATATCTGGATTGCCATCTTTTAAAGTTGGCTTTAATTCTTTATAGACTTCAGTTAAAGCAGCGCCACCGCCAATAACAATACCTTCGGCAACAGCAGCTTTAGTAGCATTTAAAGCATCCTCGATACGAAGTTTCTTATCTTTTAGTTCCGATTCGGTTAAAGCGCCTACTTTCAATACGGCAACTCCATCCGATAATTTGGCAATGCGTTTGGATAAGGCTTTCTTATCGTATTCACTAGTAGCGGCTTTTTCTTGGCTAGATAACTCGGCGATTCTATCTTCAACTGCCTTTTTATCGCCTTCTCCGCCAACTAAGGTAGTCTTATCCTTCTTAATGGTAGCCTTTTTAACTTTCCCTAAATCTTCCATAGTGACATTTTTGATCTCCATGGAAAGGTCTTTAGAAATGAATTTCGCACCAGTCATGATAGCTATATCTTCCAAGGCGGCTTTTTGGGCATCCCCGAATTCAGGAGCTTTAACGGCCACAACATTGAAAGTACCACGTAGCTTATTAACAACAATTGTAGAAGTTACATCGGCATCAAGGTCATCGGCAATGATAAGGATTGGCTTATTGCCGGCATCGATATTAGCTTGTAACAATGGGACAAGGTCTTGAACATTGCTAATCTTTTGATCGGTAACTAAAACATAGGCATCGTCAAGTTCAGCGACCATTTTTTCCCTATCCGTTACCATGTAAGGAGAAATATACCCCTTATCGAATTCCATACCTTGGGTAATGGTTAATTCATCTTCGATTCCTTTGGAATCATCAACGGTGATAACCCCATTCTTACCGACTTTTTCCATGGCTTTGGCAATCAGGCGGCCAATTTCAGGATCGCCACTAGAAATAGTTGCAACCGATTCAATATCTTCATTGGTATCAACTGGTCTAGATTCTTCCAATAGTTTGGCAGCGACCTCTTTTCCCGCTTTTTCTATACCTTGTCTAACAAAGACTGGGTTAGCACCTTTTTCAACGGCTTCAATGCCACGATGGATAATGCTTTGTCCAAGCAATGTGGCGGTTGTGGTTCCATCCCCTGCCGCATCATTAGTCTTATTGGCTACTTCATAGACTAATTTTGCACCCATATTGGCAAAATTGTCTTTGAGTTCGATTTCTTTAGCAATGGTAACTCCATCATTTGTAATAAGAGGAGACCCATACCCTTTATCCAAAACTACGTTACGTCCTTTTGGACCAATTGTTAATTTAACGGTATTAGCAAGAGTATCAACGCCTTCTAGCATCAAATCCCTAGCCGATTTACCTAGTTTAATTTCTTTAGCCATAAATATTTCCTTTCAAAATTTATTCGATAATTGCAATGATGTCTTCGTTTTTTATTAGAAGATATTTCTTATCGTTTTCTTCATAATCGGTTCCAGAATATTCTTTATAGATGACTTTATCCCCGACTTTGACGTTTAAAGAAATCTTTTTTCCTTCCTTATCAAGAGGATTTTCACTAATCGCAACAACAGTAGCGACATTCCCCGTCTTTTTCTCAGAAGTCAAGATTATGGACCCGACCTTTTTCTCGCTAGGAACTTTTTCTAGCAAGACATAATCAGATAATGGTTTAATCATTTTAAATTGCCTTTCATTTCTAACAAGAAAATGATAATCCAATTATTAGCAGTGTCAAGAGCAGAGTGCTAATTTTTTTCTAAATCTGCGTATTTCCCAGAAACAAGGTTGATTAAGTCATCGGGATTTAAGCCAACTTGGTAACCTCTTCTGCCACCGGAAACATAAATTAAGTCGAAAAGTTGGGCTGTTTCATCTATAAAAACCGGAAACTGTTTTTTTAAGCCAATAGGAGAACATCCTCCATGTATATAGCCAGTTAAAGGCAGCAATTCCTTTTGCTTTATCATAACTATAGATTTGCAGCCAACTTCTTTTGCTGCCTTTTTTAGGTCCAGTTCTTTATTTACTGGCACGCAAAAAACATAGTGTTCTCTTTTATCATTTTCAGTAATCAATGTTTTAAAAACGCAATCAGGATCCTCGTTTAAGCACCTTGCAATGCTTTCTCCGTCACTAATTTCTTCTGAATAGGTCTTTTCTATATATTTGATATTTTTTGCAGCGAGCAAACGCATTACATTAGTTTTGTCCATACTTTAATTATATAAAGAAAAAGCCTAGGGGCTAGCCTAGGCGTAAATAATAGAATTATTAGTAAAACTATTTTACAATCGCACCAGCAAAGCCACCTAGGCCACCAACAATTCCGAAGATGCCGCCTAAGATTGCGCCAGCTTCCATCTTTCCTGAAATGGCTTCTTTAGCATATTTGCTACCGGAAGCTAATATTTCATCTAAATTAGAAGAGACAAAATTATTCGGGGCAACAAACATAAATATACCGGCAACAAGCAAGCATAAACCGCCAATTAATGATAGTAATTTAGCAAGCTTGCCTTTTTTCAAACAAGCCAAGACGGCGCCTAAAAGTAAGGAAAGAGAGCCAGCGATCGAAAGAATAAAGCCAATTAAACCCAAGGTAGATCCAATTAGCAATTGGTCGCCACTATCTGTTTTAGTGCCAAAGAATACGTCTGTTCCTTTATAAGTTGCAATAGTGCCTTCTAGAAGTTTCCCTGCTACTGTGTAAGAAAAGAAAGAGGAAGCAAAATTAGTTACCATTGGTAAAATTACGGTAAGAACTCCAAAGACGAGGGCTGCCATTATAATAAATAATGACAAAGTAGATTTTTTAGATTTTTTAGCCATAAAGACTTATATACCACCTTTCAAATAACAATTTTACATAAAATTTAGCCAACAAAAAGAGAATAAATAAAATAACTTACAAAAAATATAAATTGTCTATTTATCGTTTGCTTGTTCTAAAAAAGATAATTCTTTTTTTAGTTTGTTTTGGCTTAAAGAAAGCTTTTTCTTCTCTTCACTAGATAATCCTTTTATTAGATTCATTTGGGTTTTAATATCGGATATTTTGTCTTTTATAGGATAATTTGGATTAGAAATAAGAGCTTTTAGCCTCTTATCAGAAACAATAACTTCGGAAATTGGCTTCTTTTCTTTTTTTATAGAGGAAGCTTTCTTGGCTTTTGAGGACTCTTTTTTCTTATTTATATTATCCTTCTTCGTCTTGGGCTCGCTCTTTTTTAAAGGAGTTTTTCTTCTTTTTGTTTCTTTAGCAGCCAAGACTTCATTCCTAGTTTTAGCTTCAATCCTAGATTTTACTTTTTCTTCTGGAATAGCAACAACCAAAGTAGGCGAAGTAGTAGCCGTTGCTAGTTTTTCTTCCTTTTTGCTTATCCTTTTTTCCTTAGGTTCCTTAGTTTCATTCAAAGTCAAAGGGGCATCTATTTGTTTGGTTTTCTTAGATGTTTCTTTTGGCTTCAAGTTATCTATTTTATTCTTTTCTTTGCCTTTTATTGCTTTGGAAAAATCAAAATAAACATGAAAACCATTATTGACCTTTTCTGCAATTACTTCGAAAAAGGAATACATAAAAGAAGTCTTATTTTTCTTGGAAAGAAGAGAATATATTCTTGAAGTTATTTGCTCAAAATCAGCTAATGTAAGATCGACATCGCCATGTACCCCTTTAACAAAAGGAATTGAGGGGTCACGAAACATCAAATGATAATGTTCCGCCACTTGATGAAGCGCATCTTCGACCTTCCAACCACTTCCAAAATATAATTTTGGATTCGGCTTGTTGATTAATTCTTCCTTTTTTAAGTCTTTTTTATCCTCTTGTTTAGAAGAATATTCCTTTAACAAGGCGTTTAATTTCGCGCCATCATAAAATAAAGATATTTCTTTTGCTTCTTCTTTGCTTAACTTAGAAATATTTTTAAGTTGATATTTTATGTCTTCTATTCTTTTTTCTTTCGAATAAGAAGACGAAAGGAATCTATCCTTTAATTTAGAATCCGTTTCGATTGTTTTGTTAAAAACATAAGAATGTTTTATCTCTATCTTCTCTTTTGGAGTATTTCTTGGCTTGCTTTGATTGTTTTTGCTTTCGTTATTGTTGTTAAGTAAGCCATTATTCCTCTTTAAATATCCGCCGTTTACAATTTTAAAAACATAAACTCTATACCCTTTTTGACTGCCTAGATTATTAAGTTTAATTAGGTCTTCTGCTAAATGATTATCTTGGGTAATAACGGCAATTTTAGAAGTAATACGATCATTAGATACACGAACGTATATGGCATTATCGGCAAAGTTTTGATTCTTTTCTTTTTTACTTATCGTCAATAATTTTTTCCACGAAGCATGGCGAAGTATTTTTAATGCTCTTTTTGCCGCGATGCGTTTCGAATCATTATTTTTATCGTGGACATGTTTTTTCAATTCGTCTTCACATTTTTGAAAGACTATTATTTGTTGTCCTGCTTTGCGATATTCTTTGGCGTTTTCAATAACGTCCATCCATTCAGGGAAATTTTCATCCATAAGAGAGCAAGTATCCAATATGATATAGTCGAACGGATTCAATAATTCGGCCATCTCAGAGGATTTTCTCTCATCAATAAACATATTTTTATATTTTTTTATAAACCTCCTTTTCTAGAATTATACATTAATCAAAAGGAAACAATAATCTAAAAAAGCCTTGGAGAAAACCAAGGCTTAAAGAATTTGATTTAGTCTAAAGCTAAAACGTTTTAGTGGTGTCGATTAATTTAGCGTTGCCAATAAAGTTCCTAACGGAAGAAGCGGCACTGATAGCGGATTCTTTTGAGGGATAAGTTTCTCCCATAACTAGCACAGCCCCATTTTCACTATAGACACGGAATTGATATCTATTTTGTTTATCTCTAGAAATAGACATAGAACCTGCCATAACCTTATTTTTAATGTTTTCAATAGCTTTAGTTACGGCATTTTTTGATGAATAGGTAGTGGTGGAAAACAAAAGCACGCCATTAGAGGCCAGCAAACGCCCTTTCCATTTTTTGGTCTCTTCATCTATATATAATTCAATTTTGCCGTTGTTAGAAGGATTTATAGGAGGCAGGAAGACCTTCCATTCCCTAACTTCATTTTCAGGAATGCCATCTAAATCAACCTCTTTATGAGCTTTATAGAATTTTGTAACTGAGCTTAAAGCGTTTTGGGCAGACAATAATGTTGGATAAATTTCTCCAGCCACCACAAGGCGAGAATCATTGGATGTATAGATTCTAAATTGAGAAAAGCCATTTTTATCGGTCACAATCTTTTTAGACCCATCTTTTACATTTTTCCTTAAGGTTGCAATTCCATTATGCGCGCCTTCTCTAGTTTTATATGAAGAGGAGACCAATAAGATTTCGCCATTATTTGCTTTTAAACGATACTTATAAAAACCAGCCTCAGGGAATACTTCATATTTTCCCACTTGGCGATTATTCTTTTGTTTAGCTTCCGTTTCGGTAGAAGATTCTTCATTTTTTTCTTTTGTAGAAGGCGTTTCAACAGCTAAAGGCTTCTTGTTTTCCTGCACTTTTTTAGAATTAACAACAGGCTTAGTTTCGCTTTTTTCTTCTTTGGTAGGAGTGTTATCAATTTTTTTCTCTTCATTTTCAGTAGGATTATCTATAGCTGGTTCAAGTGGTTCTTTTTCTTCTTCAACTTTTTCTTCCTTAACTTCATTCTTGCTAGAAGGAATTGCTTCACTCTTGCTAGAAGCAGCGAAAGCAAATCTAAAGGAGACAACCGCAAGGCAAAGCAAAACGGCGGCTAATGTAAGATATAAAATAGATGCCTCGGCTAAAGTTAAAGACGCAAGAATGCCGGTAAAGGCAAACAAAGAAGCAAGAAGAAAGCCTAATAATCCAACAAATATCTTTGCTCTTTTTCTTGCAAACATACCTATTAAGCCAACCAAGAAGCAAGCAATAAAAAGATAGCCCCAAATACTATCGATTAAGGCCACGGCCTTAAAAAGGCCTTCTGAATAGGAAGAATAATTAAAAGCAACTACATTCTTAAAATGAGAAAGCAATCCATTATTCTCTGCAAAAAAAGTGTCTTTACTTAAAATAATAAAAGTTACTTCAATAGATGACAAGACGATAATCAAGGCAAAAATCACCCACGTAATAATTGAAATTCTTTTCTCTTTTTGTTCCATAAAATTTTCCCTTCTTTTATGTAGACAATATTATTTTTCCCACTTTTATAAAATAAAACAATACATAAAAGTTTTTCATTCCTAGTCAAAAGTGAAAAACAAACTAAAATCAATACACGTGTTAACTATTTTAAAAAATAGAAAAATTAAAATAATAAAAGCATCGATAAATAAATGGTTTTATACAAATCTTAGCAAAGTAATGCATACACGCCTAAGCTAATTCTATTTCTTTATATTAAGAGATTTAAAAAGCCCATAAGATCTTCTTACGGGCCGATAAATTTATTTTCCTCCGATGGAAAGCTTCTTTATATAAGCATCTCCAACTGAAATTGAAGAAGAATCAAGTTCATTTCTATTCGAAAATCCCTTTAAATCCTTAAACAAAGTAAGTAAATTGCCCGATATTGTAATTAAATTTAATGGTTCTTCTATCGTCCCATTTCTAATCATATATCCTTCGGCTTGACAGGAAAAATTCCCAGAATTGGCATTCATCCCCGTTCCTAAGCCGGCAATTTCTGTAATATAGACGCCTTCTTTAATTGGCGAGATTAGCTCATCAAAACTTTGCCGTCCTGGCTTAACAAAAATATTGCCAAAATCTGTTCCTATTTTTGAGCCTTCCCAAACACCATTTCCAGTAGATACCGTTCCATCTTTAAAAGCAGTTTCCCTATTATAAAAATAAGATTTTAAAACACCATTTTTGATAATAACCTTATTTTGGGTTGCCACACCTTCATCATCAAAATAAGAAAAGAAAACATTTTTAGCCAATGGTTTCTCCTCAATTGTTAATTTAGAGGAAGCTACTTTTTCATTTAATTTTCCTTCTAGAAAGGAAGAATGGCGTTGCACTTCATCCGCGATTGTAGATTGAAGGAAATAAGTTATTAAATCGGAGACAATGGACTTATCTAAAACTGTTGGATATTTTCCGGAAACACAAGGCTCCCCATTAAATTTTGAAATAGTTTTCTTAACTATACTTTGAGCAAATTCTTTAGGGTTAAATTTAGAGATATCGTTTCCAAAATAGACATCATAATAAGTTTTGGTTTCGTTATTTTCCCTTGCAACCGCCCCACCAACAATGGTAGCAAAATTATTCTTTTGACTTAGTTTTAAGCCAAATGAATTATAAAATTCACTACTTGTTTCCCTTTCAGAATAAGAAACCCCGTCGGCATCGCTAACACGCTTATCGGCTTTATATATTTCATCTTCAAATTCTTTTAATAAAGCTAGTTTCTTTTCTATTGGCATAGAAGAAAGTTCCTTATTAAAGACATTTCTTTTTTTGTATTTAGGCGACCCTTCGAATAGTCCTATCGTATTTTTCTTTTCTGAATATTTAGCAGTCAAGATTATTTGCTCGGTTAAAAATTCAAAGGCACCTTTGCCAAGTTTTTCAGTACGCCCATAACCGAATTTGCCCTCATAAATACCACAAGCTACCAAAGATTGGCTAGAAGATACTTTATAGTTATCTACTTCATGGTGAAATAGTTTTATTCCAATACTTGAGCTTTTAAAGACTTGAATTTGAGATTGAGTAATGCCTTTGCTTTTGGCTAATTCAAAAAATTTTTGGCAGTTCATTCTAATTTGCCTCCGCGTCCCCCGACTGTAATTTCTTTAATTCTAATAGTAGGTTGGCCCACATTTACTGGCACAAGCCCAGATAAGGACCCGCACATCCCTTGCCCTAAAGCAACATCATTGCCTACGCGGTCGATATTCATCAATACTTCTTTTCCCGATCCAATTAAAGTACAGCCTTTTACTGGCTCACATATTTTCCCATCCCTAATAATATAGGCTTCGCTTGCAGAAAAATTAAATTCCCCAGTTGAAGGTTCAACCGAGCCTCCCCCAAAGTCCGCAACATAAATGCCTAACTTAGTATCTTTAATAATGTCTTCGGGATTATCTTTTCCTTTTGCAATATAGGTATTAGACATTCTAGAAGTAGGGGCATACCTATAATTTTGCCTTCTAGAACAGCCATTTGGTTCCATGTTAAGCCTTCTGCCATTTGCCTTATCTACTAAAAAGCCAACGCAAATGCCATCCTTAATTAGTTGATTATTTTGAGTAACATGCCCCTCAGAATCAATATTATTCGACCCCCATTCATTAGGTAAGGTTCCATCGTCATAAGCAGAAACGATATTAGAAGCGATTTGCTCGCCTATAGAATCAGAAAACACAGATAAATGTTTAGCAGTGGCGGTTGCCTCTAAGGAATGACCGCAAGCCTCGTGGAAAATAACCCCTCCCCAGCCGTTTGTAATGACAACAGGATACCTTCCGGAAGGACATTCTTTTGCATTTAACATCATTATGGCCTTTTCACCAATTTCCTTTGCTTTCTTTTTATAATCGAGAATATCCGTAAAATAATGCCAACCATCATATCTTCCAGGTCCTGAAAAACTAGTCTCTATAGAACCATTTTCTCCACTAGCGAGAGCCATCATGGTTAAGCGACCCCTCTCTTCGAAATTTTCAAATTGCTTTGCTTCACTTGCTTCGGCTATGAACAATTCGATTTTCTTTCTATAGCTAGAGAAAGAATCGGCAATACGAACTAACTTTGGGGAAACACTTTTAGTAATTTCATAACATTGCTTTAAATAGGCGATTTTTTCTTCTGGTTTTACTTGGTCTAAATGATCAATAACTTTGTTAATAATTTTAACTTTTTCTTTCTTAATCGAGTCTACTTTTATTATTCTTTCGCCCTGAAAACTAGAGGATAACTTATTGGCTAAATCCAATAGGCTTTTCCTAGATAAATCAGACGTATACCCATAAACGGATGCAAAACCTTTTAAAATCCTTATCCCTGCTCCATAAGATAAAGTAGTGCCGACGCTTTCAACCTTGCCATTTTCTAATGAAAAGGCGGAAGAAAGAGTCTCTTCTAAATAAATTTCAGCATAATCGCCACCGGATGATAATGAAGCATTTAATACATCCAAGGCAATGGATTTAGATATCATGAATTACTCCTCACTCACTTTTAAGTGCGTTTAATAGTGTATCTTTAAAATCAATAACTACAATAAATTTATAAATGGTTTTTCTTAATATAAGTAAGTCAAATTCAAACAAAAGAACTATTAGAAATAAAGCTTCACATTAGTTAAACCAATTTAAATGACTTTTTTTATTTATCAACGAGGAAAATTAATGTTGAAGGAAATAGCAAATTCGTGTATCTTATCTACCGAACTCTCTGTGTGGCAACTTGCCATACGGCGAAAGGAGTAAATGGACATGAAAAAAGAAATCCATCCGGACTATCACAAGTGCACCGTTACCTGCACTACCTGCGGTTCCACATTTGAAACTGGTTCTACCTTAGACGAAATCAAGGTCGATACCTGCTCAAATTGCCACCCATTCTATACCGGAAAGCAACGTTTTGTCGCTAACGACGGAAGAATCGATCGTTTCAACAAAAAACTTGCCAAGTCTAATCAAAACAAGAAATAAACAATATTGTTTATAAATGGTAAAATAACCGCGCATAAAAACGCGGTTTTATTTTTCGAGGTTAAAATTATGTCAAATAAAAAGTTTTATATTACTACCCCAATATATTATCCAAGTGCCTCCCCGCATTTAGGACACGCTTATTGCACAACCATGTGCGACATCATAGCTAGAGGAAAAAGACTAAGGGGATTTGACACTTATTTTTTAACCGGCACCGATGAACATGGCGAAAAAATTGAGAAGAATGCCAAAGCAAAAGGAGTCACTCCGCAACAGTTTGTCGATGAAGTGGCAACTAGATTTAAAGATCTATGGAAAGCCATGTATATCTCAAACGACGATTTTATAAGAACTACCGATAAAAGGCATGTTGAAACCGTTACAAAGATCTTTTCTCGTTTGTTAAAACAAGACGATATCTATCTTTCCTCTTATACTGGTTGGTATTGCGTCCATGAAGAAACATACTGGACCGAAACTCAAGTCGGGGAAGAACATCTATGCCCTGAATGCCATAGGCCAGTAGAGAAAAAAGATGAACCGGCTTATTTTTATAGATGCCAAAAATATGTTGATTCTTTGCTAAAGTATTACGAAGAAAACCCAAAGTTCATAACCCCGGAAAATAGAAAAAACGAAATGGTTAATACTTTCATTAAGCCCGGGTTACAAGATTTATGTGTCTCTAGAACTTCCTTTACTTGGGGAATACCAGTAAAGGAAAATCCAAAACATGTCATTTATGTCTGGCTAGATGCCTTAACAAATTACATTACGGCCCTAGGGTATTTGCAAGACGACGATTCAAAATTTAAAAAATACTGGGAAGATGAAAACTGCGAAATAGTTCACGTTATCGGGGCCGATATAACTAGGTTCCACACGATTTATTGGCCAATGTTTCTTGAATCTTTAAATTTAAGGAAACCAAATAGGATATTTGTTCATGGTTTATTAATGATGAAAGATGGGAAAATGTCTAAATCAAAAGGCAATACAATATCCGCCTACCCATTAATTGAAAGATACGGAGTAGATGCGGTTAGGTATTACATGGCCCTAGAAATTCCTTTTGGTATGGATGGGGTATTTACTCCTGAACAATTTGTCATGAGGATAAACCAAGATTTAGCCAACAATTTAGGCAATTTATTAAATAGAACCGTTTCAATGATTAATAAATATTTTAATGGCATTATTCCTTCCTTTAAATCTAGCATAACCCCACTAGATCAAGAATTAGAAGAAATGGTGAAGTCTACCATCAATAAATATGAAACTCTTTCCGATGATTTAAAAGTAACCGAAGCCTATACCGAAGTCATGAATCTAGT
>DOQE01000010.1 GCA_003512585.1 Bacillota bacterium
GGTCCCTATATAAAGCATATAAAGCTGGAGCAATATCCAAGGCCATGCCAGGATGTCCCGATTTGGCTTTATTGGTTTGGTCAATTACAAGCGATCTTAAAGCGGCGACGGATAATTTCTCTTTTTCTTTAATGGCTCTAACAGATTCCATAACGTTTTATCTCCTAGTCCTTTATTAGTAGTTTTTTAGTTTATGTAATATATAATTATATATTAAGCATCCAAATCAACTTTGATACCAACTGCTTTTAATTGGTCTTCATCTACCTTGGATGGGGCATGTGACATTGGATCGACTGCTGATAGATTTTTCGGAAAGGCTTCGACGTCCCTTATGTTATCGGTGCCAGACATAATCATGGCAAGTCTATCCAATCCATAGGCCAAGCCGCCATGCGGAGGTGCGCCATATTTAAATGCATCGATAAACCAACCGAATTTATTTTTGACGTCTTCATCGCTTAGGCCAAGCAATTTAAACACTTTCCATTGGACGTCGTGATCATAAATCCTTAAGGTACCACCGCCTGCTTCATAGCCATTGATAATGATGTCGTAGGCGTAGGCCAATACTTCTTCTGGCTTGCTATCTAGTAAAGGCAAGTCTTCATCCCTAGGTCTAGTGAAAGGATGGTGTTCGGCTACATATTTGCCTTCTTCTCCTTCTACTGGGTCAAACATTGGGAAATCGACAACCCAAAGCAAATCATAGGTATTGGGTTTGATTAGATTGAGTTTTTTCGCATATAAAGTTCTAATGGCACCTAAGCCAAAGTCAATGTCGCGTCTATATTGACTTGAGGCTATTAAAAGCAAATCATCTTCGTTTAATTGAAGCGTTTCTTTTAAATTGTCTTTTTCTTTCTCAGTAAGGAACTTATCGGCAAAAGAACCGATTAATTGATTATTTTCAAATTTTAGCGATACCAATGAAGGCAAATTAAATTTTTTAACTTCGGCATTTAAGCTATCTAAAACCTTTCTAGATGTTTCTTTGGCTTTGTTAGGGATGACAATGCCTTTAATGTATTCTTTGTTTTTAAAGCCGTTAAAAGTTGACTCTTTTAGTATTTCTTTTAAATCCTTTATGAGCAGATCGTATCTAGTATCGGCTTTATCGGAACCATAATTATCCATGGCATCCCAGTATTTCATTCTTCTTAATGGAAGAGCGATATCGACTCCTATTACTTCTTTAAAAGCTTTCTTTAAGAATCCTTCGTTTAAGGAAAGTAGTTGATCCATGTCTAGGAACGAGGCTTCTAAATCAAGCTGGGTGAATTCTGGCTGTCTATCGGCACGTAAATCTTCATCCCTAAAGCATTTTCCCACTTGATAATATCTTTCTACCCCACCAACCATCAAAAGCTGTTTCCAAAGTTGTGGGCTTTGCGGCAAGGCATAAAAACATCCTTTTCTTGTTCTAGACGGAACTAGGTAATCTCTTGCTCCTTCTGGCGAAGATAAATTCAAAATAGGAGTTTCTACTTCCAAAAAGCCGTTATCGTCGAAATATTCATGGAAACATTTGACTATTTTGGCTCTTCTTTTTAAATTTTCTAGCAAACAAGGGCGTCTTAGGTCTAAATATCTATATGTTAACCTAGTATCTTCTAAGGCATCGGTTTTATCGGCAATTATAAAAGGGGTCAATTCAGCTTTGTTGATGACTTTTAAAGAAGAAACGATGACTTCTATTTCCCCGGTTTTTAATTTTGGATTTGGAACGTCTTTTTTCTTTATTTCGCCTTGAATTTGAACTACGTATTCGTTTTTTATTTCGCTAACTTCGTCCGGATTTAAAACGGTGCAGCCAACAATGCCGGTCGAATCTCTTAAATCAATGAAAAGTAGCCCACCTAAATTACGTTTTGAGGCAACCCAACCTAACAAAGTAACTTTTCTTCCGACATCTTTTAATCCTAAATTTCCATTAAAATCAGTTCTTTCCATAACTTACCTTCTTTTAATCGTGATGATGATTTGCTTCGCCAAATAGTTCATCAAGAGTTTCATCAAGAGTATCTAAGCAATATTCTTTTTGTTCTTTTTTGACTAAATCTTTTATTTGGACTACGCCCCTGCTTAATTCGTCTTCGCCAAAAATTATGGCAAATCTAGCTTTTGCTCTTTCGGCTTTTTTAAAATAGGAGCCTAGTTTGCCTTCTACATATGGTCTTTCCGTAGAATAGCCCAAACTTCTTAATTCTTCCGCTAGTCTAACGCTATATTCAATGGCTTTTTCCCCAAGTGGCATTAAATATAAATCCAATTCTTGGTTTATGTCTTTTAATAGGCCTAATTCTTCCATAAGAGAATAGATTCTTTCTACTCCCATAGCAAAGCCAACCCCATGGTCTATATCTTCTGGACCATCAAAGTTAGATAAGAGTCCATCGTAATGTCCCCCACCTAATAAAGCTCCATAATCTTTGCCGCTAGGCGAAATGGCGTGTACTTCAAAGACTATCTCGCCATAATAATCCAATCCCCTGACTAAAGAATCATCGATTTCATATTCGATATCTAATTCATTTAAGATAGAAAGAGTTTTATAGAAACGTTTCTCGCTATCATTAGATAAATAATCTCTTATTTTAGGAGCATTCAAGGCCAATTCATGGTCTTCTTTGACTTTGCAATCTAAAATCCTCATGGGATTTAGGGCAAGACGCTCTTTGCAATCCGAACACATCGAATCTATTTTTGGGGCAAAATAGGCTCTTAATGCTTCTTTATAAGCACTTCTAGATTCTTTATCGCCAATGGTATTAACCTTGACTTTTAAAGAAGAAAATCCAAGCATTCCTAAAACCCGCATGGCAAAGACAATGGTTTCGGCGTCTAATTCTGGACTATTGATGCCAACGGCTTCAATGCCGGCTTGGTAGAATTGACGATACCTTCCAAGTTGAGGTCTTTCATAACGGAAGACCGGACCGATATAGTAAGTTTTTAAAGGCAAGGTAGAAGTTGCATATAATTTATTTTCAACAATTGACCTTATGACACCGGCCGTACCTTCTGGACGAAGCGTAACGGAACGATCGCCTTTATCTAAAAAAGTATACATTTCTTTTCTAACGACATCGCTAGACCCGCCGGTACTACGAGAAAATACTTCCGTATATTCTAAAACAGGAGTTTCTATTTTTTTATAATTGTATAATTCGGCAACTAAGGCAAATATGTTTTCTATATAATCGTAGCGATAGCTTTCATCGCCATACGTATCGTGGGTTCCTTTTACTGCTTTAATTTCCATAAAGCCATCCTTTCACTAACTAAATTATTATATTCTTTAGCCTATATATAGGCAATTAGAGGCTATGTCAATGTGTGACTCTATTGACCGAATAAATGCCTTTGACACCTAATAAATCCGCAAAACAATCAGAGAGCACTTTAGCATCTGGCACGCTAATGGTCATTGATACTACGTCATTTAATGTCTCTGGTATGACATGGGCCCTTAAATCTGTTACGGAAATCGATTTAGAAGCCATGGCTTGCAAGATGTCGTTTAATAATCCGGGTCTATCGTTAGCGTAAACTTCTATATCCACGGGATATTTCGATATTCCTAAATCTTCTTTCCAGTAAACATCGATTAATCGTTTTTGCTCATGGGCAATATTTGGACAATTTTTCCTATGAACCGTTATGCCTTTGCCTTTTGTTATATAACCGACAATATCATCTCCTGGAATAGGCGTACAACACTTTCCAAGGGTAATGGCTAGGTTTGAGGAACCGCCTGGGATCGTAACTGGAGATTTATCGTTTTCTTCCTTAATCGGCTTTTTCTTAAACTCGAAGCCCGGTTTTTTCCTAATATGTAGCAAGGATAAAACCGTTCCAGGGGCTGGGTTTTTTCCAGCCACCATTACAAAGAAATCATCCAAATTAGTGAAATGAAATTCATTTCTTAACCTTTCATTGTCAAGCAATTGCATTGTTTCTTCTTCATTAAAACCTTGCGATCTAAATGAATCGAAAATCGATAACTTGCCGGCCTTGATTTTTTCTTCTCTCATTATTGAGGCATCTTTTTTTTGCAATGCTTTTTTAATGTGGGCTTTCGCAGAAGCCGTTTTAGCTATTTCTAGCCAGCTTTGGTTGGGGCCGGTTGAAGTTTTGGACGTTCTAATTTCACATACATCGCCTGTTTTTAAAACGGTATTTAACGGAACTAAGCTTCCATTTACTATGGCTCCTATTGCCGAATCACCGACTTTGGTATGGATTTTATAAGCAAAATCTAGAGTAGTTGCCCCCGTTGGCAAATCCACAACTTTTCCAAGGGGGGTAAAAACATAGACGTTTGCTCCGAATATATCGTTTGAAAGATTGGCCATATATTCGCTAGCACTACCATTTTGCTCTCCAGATAAAGAAACGAAGTCCCTAAACCAATGAAGTTGCTCTTCTATTTCTTTTTGTTCGTCTTTGGCATTGTAATGCCCACCTTCTTTATATTTCCAGTGGGCCGCAACCCCGCTTTCGGCCACTTGATCCATTTCCTCAGTACGGATTT
>DOQE01000009.1 GCA_003512585.1 Bacillota bacterium
CTTTCATTTTTTAATCCTCCGATGGGCCAAATTTTTCCAAAAGGAATTTGGCAAGCAAGGTAAGGGGTACGGCAATTAAGGTAAGCAATAGCCCTATGGCGCAAATAAGTGGATATTCGGCTTCATTTGAGGCATTTATTGTCATTTTATAAAGGTAATAACCATAAGTTTGTATCTCTTCCGGTGCGGTAGTTCCATAAAAGGAAAATAAATTGAGTTGATTGACGAATATGGCGGCAACACTAGTTACGGCAAATGTAGTTATGGTTGGGTAAATTCCTGGCAAAACTATATGAAAGAATTCTTGCCAAGAATTGCATCCATCTATTTTGGCTGCCTCGATTACGTCATTGGATAATCCGCTCATGGCATTGCTATACATCAAAACATTCGTTCCAAAGCTAACTAGTATGTTATAGAAAATAATTGTAGCGAACCTAGAATCCGGGTTCTCCAATAAGCCTTTTATGGTTGAATGGAATAAAGAGGAATGAATGGAAGGGATAGCAATCTCAACAAAATATTGGTAAATGGTTACCATGACAATTGCCGATAGGATGGATGGCAAGAATAACATGACCTTAAAAAATGATCCCATCGGCAACTTTTTGTAAATAAAATATGAGAACAATAGCGCGAACAGAGTTCCTATTGTATAAGTTAATGCATAAGATCCAAACGATACGCCTAATGTCCTAAGGAGACTGGCATCAGTCATCTTCTTAAAAGCATTAGACATTGAATCCCACGTCCAAGAAATCGACAATGTTTTTATGTCTATTTTTTGGAAAGCGTAAAGAAAGCTTCTTCCGTTAACCGCGATATAGAAGATAGCGAATTGAGTTATTGGAATGATCATCATCAAGATATAAAAGATGAGATCTTTATTTAGCTTTCTATGTTTCGTCATTGCTTTATTGCCTTATTTCGTGAATAGTTTCCATTCGTCTTTGAAATAGGTATACATTCCACTGAAGTATGTTTCGGCAGAGTACCCTAAGTCGGTAATCCCTTTAATAACATATTGATTGGTTGTGCCATTTACTTTTGTAAAGTATTGGTCTGTTGTATGGAAGCGGCTTTGGTTATTTGCAAAGAATGAACTACTTCCATAAGGGTAGACGATATCGCTAACGGCTTTGATTTCATATAAAGAACGACCAAAATAAGACATTTGGCTCAATTGCTCTTCGCTCATTGAATAAGAAAGGGCTTTGGGTGTATTTGTTGTGATGGTGTATTCGACTAAAGAAACATCGGTGTTGCAGAATTTAATGAATTCTTTGACAATGGATTTTTTATATTCTGGAACATTGGCTTTCATAAAGCAAAGCGAGAAGAGGTGATCGAATAAAGTAGTCTTTGTGGTTGCTTTAGCTTTTTCTTCCGTTGGCTGAGGAAGAGGCATGAAGGCAAATTTACGTTTCATAAGGGAGAAATTATCGCCTTTTGAATCAACCATTTCTTGGAAAATTTCCTTGGCTTCGTTTTCCCACCAAATGCCATCGCTTAACATGGCGATTGGCTTGGTCGTTCCATCATATCCTGCGTAAAGGAAATCGGTTTGGGCATTTGTATGGGAATAACCAGTGTTGGTAATCTTATCGTTATGATAGGAATCGTTTCCCATTATTCTACTAAGGAATTTTATCCCATAATACTTACCGGCCATACGAGACGTTTCATACCC
Source organism: Bacillota bacterium (assembly GCA_003512585.1). Lineage (GTDB taxonomy): Bacteria > Bacillota_I > Bacilli_A > RFN20 > CAG-826 > Alloenteromonas. The sequence continues at coordinate 1,691 of DOQE01000009.1, forward strand.
ATTTTCTGTTGTTAGGGTAGTTGGGTTTTCGTCCATGACCAATTCGCCATTGACTATAGTGGCCAATGTATTTACTTGTCCGTCCATTGAAAATACTTTCGTCATTTCTTCTTTGCCTTCATAGTTTGTGGCAAGGGCGTTGACCAAGTTATTTAAATAGTCTTTGGAGTTTTTTCCATTGCTTAAGAATGGAGTACATCCTTTCTTGTCGATGTATTCGCAAAGTTCGAAGAATTCATCATAAGTAGTTGGAAGCCCATCATCTGAAGTTCCGGATTTACCGTCTGGACCGGCGGATTTCTTTATGTTAGTTTTCGTGACGAATTTGTCATCTAAGCGGCTGCCGGTTGGGGTAGCGGCAAAATAGAATCCCTTTTCATCAAATAAATCGACGTTATAGGTAATTCCAAAGAATCCAGAATAATGTGGCAAACCATAGTAGTGGGTTTTTCCATCGCTTTCGCTCATTCCATAATAGGAGATTTGTTCGGAACTCATTTTGTCTAAGATGGAACTAGTCTCACCATAATTTGAAAGGGTATCGGTAACGACATCTGTTATATCGCCTAAGATGCCTTGGCTTTTTAATGAATAATAGGAAGACTGTTCGGTAAAATAAACATCGTCACGATTATCAAGTATATTGGCAGCTTGAGAATCAGCCGTTCTTTTTTTGCTATCAATATATACTTGAATTCCTTTTTTCCCTTCCTCTATAACGTCTTCCTTGTGAGCTTCTTCAAAACGTTCTTTGACTTTTGCTAACCATTCCGAACCATATCCGCCTTCATAGTTATTGACATATATTTGGGTACGGGTCGGATCAATTTGTTCGACTCCATCCGGTACTTCATTTCCGCATCCTGTTAAAGTGAGTGTAATTGCCCCAGTTGCTATAAGTAAGATTTTTTTGTTCATAAAAGAACTCCTTTATTAACGGTAGTATATGTAGTTTATTTTTTTGCTTCTTAGCTTACGAAGGAAGCGCTTTCTTACATAGGTAAGAAATTAACAGGATACAATTTACTACTTTTTATGTATTCCTATTTCTTTTTTAAACTACACCCATAATATTATTTTTTTTGTGATTTTTTCGTTATGTCAAAACTAATTATATAAATGCGTTTTTTGTTCATGACCCATTAAACAGATACCTAAAACTAGTTAATAGAAAACCCTATTTATCGAATCATTATTTGATTTTTGCATATAGAAAATATGCGTTTTTTGCCTAAATTAAAGAAAAAAGGCACGTCATTTAACGTGCCTAGAGTATTGA
>DOQE01000103.1 GCA_003512585.1 Bacillota bacterium
GTCGCTACAAAAGAAGATATAGGAAGCATCCCTTCTTCTTTTCCTATGTTTCCTGTCTTGATTAAGCTAATCGACGCAGGTAGCAATTTATCAGTCCAAGTCCATCCTAGCGATTCTTACGCATTAAAAAACGAAAACCAATTCGGCAAAACCGAAATGTGGCATGTTCTTGAAGCCGATAAGGGGTGTGGTTTATATGTGGGTTTAAAACAAGATTATACAAAAGTAGACATAGAAAAAGCCTTAAAGGAAGGCCATATACTAGACCTATTGAATTTCTTTGAAGTAAAAGCAGGCGATACTTATTTTATCCCTAGCGGAACAATACATGCGATTGGAAAAGGAGTTACCTTAATTGAAATTCAGCAAAGCTCAACCTTAACATATCGTCTATATGATTATGACCGTGTTGATAAAAACGGGAAGAAAAGGGAACTCCATATCGAAAAGGCTTTGAAAGTAATCGATACAAATAAATATAAGAAAATAGAATTCGAGAATAATTGCATCGGCAGTTGCAAATATTTCTCTAGTTACCGTAATTCTTTTAATGGCGAAGAGGAAATTGAAAATGATGAAACTAGTTTTTCTTCCATTACTTTTCTAGAAGGGGAAGGATTAGTTAACGATATCCCCTATAAAAAACTAGATACTTTCTTTATTCCAGCGAATAAAAAAGCAGCCTTAAAAGGGAATGGTATTTATATATTGACTAAGTTAGTTAAATAATTTAATTAAAAAAGAAGCCTTTTGATAAATTGGCTTCTTTTATTTTTATTCAAAATCTACTTCCGCAATATTTATATCCATCCCAGAAATAGGGACAAAATTATCGTTAGAATGGCATTTTGGACAAGTACGGTCATTTTCCTTAACTAAGAATACTTCGCCGCAATTTAAGCATTTGCCTTTGCAAGGAATATTAACTAATTTCAGCTTAGTGTCTTTAAATTCCGTCTCTTTTTTAGCAATTTCGAAGCATTCTTCTAAATAAGAAGAAACAACCATGGAGGCTTCTCCTACTTCTAAGGTAACGCTTAGCAAAGGGGAAGATATTTCATTTTGCTTAATGATATCGCGTAAGGTATCAAACATACCATACACGATCCCCATTTCATGCATTAACGAAGTGTCTCCTTGCTTGTCTTTTGATTATCGATATCATCTTTATTGATGGACTTAGGCTTGCCTTTGCCAGTAAAGACTATTTTAAGGTTACGGGCAAGGATATGTCCAAGGTTAGAGGTAGTTGTTTGAGAGTAAGGAGTCCCCACTGCATCAAATCTTCTTTTTAAATGAATGGCATCGAATTTGCATCTAGTCGTGCAAAGACCGCAGCCAACACACATCGTTTCATCAACATAAGTACGACCGCATTTTAAGCATCTTGATGCTTCTTTCTTAACTTGTTCCTCGCTATAAATGCCACGATTATCTTTCATCTTGTCATCTATTTTGATAAGACCAGGTTCTTGACGTGGGGTATTATCAAAACCAACCACGTCGATATTATCCTTATCTAGTTCATATTCGGCTAAATATGGATTTTGGAATCTTCCAATCAATAACGATTGTCCTTGATGGACATGACGGTGCATCGATTCAGCCCCTTCTTTAGCGGAAGCAATGGCGTCAATTGCAAACCTAGTACCGTGATAGACGTCCCCTCCAACAAAGATATCTGGGTCTTTGCTTTGATAGGTAAGAGGATCAGCTTCAATACGGTTTCCTTTTGTTAAGGTAGCCTTTGTCCCTTTTAACAAATCGCCATAAACGAAAGATTGTCCGATGGCAGAAAGGAAATAAGAAACATCTAATTCAAGCAAATCATTTTCATCATATTTTGGGTTGAAACGATGATTCTCGTCAAATACGCTTAAGCATTTCTTTAAAATGGCTTTTTCAAGTTTGCCATCCTTAAGAACAAATTCCTTGACCCGATACCCGTTATGGATAACCATCCCTTCTTCTTCGGCTTCTAATATTTCTTCTTTTGAGGCAGTCATTATGTCTCTAGTTTCTAGACAATATAAATCAACTTTGCTTGCCCCACTTCTTAAGGCAGTCCTAGCAACGTCAATGGCTACGTTTCCTCCACCCATAATGGCAACGTTTCCAGAAAGTGGTTTTTGCTTTCCTAAATTGACATCACGTAAGAAATCAATGCCAGAAAGGATATTCTCTCCTTCCTCTCCAGGAACATTAAGTTTTCTACCGCCTTGGGCGCCAATGGCAATATAGAAAGCTTCGTATCCTTGCTTTTTAAGTTCTTCGATTGTAACGTCTTTGCCAACTTCGACACCGGTTTTGAATTCAACGCCCATATCCTTAATTACTTCTATTTCGGCATTGACGACATCTTTTTCAAGACGGAAGGAAGGAATACCCAAAGTAAGCATGCCACCAAGCTTTTCTTCTTTTTCAAACACGGTAACCGAATATCCCATCTCGGCAAGATAGAAAGCAGCGGTAAGCCCAGCTGGGCCAGCTCCGATTATATTCATTTTATGATGATGGTATTCAGGATGGTAAACTCTAGGAAGTTGACGTTTCTTTGCATCTAGATCAAGTTGAGCGACAAATTTTTTAACATCATCAATAGCAACAGGTGTCTTATCGCCAATTGAATTCCTAGTACAGGCAAGTTCGCATCTTTTATTGCAAACGCGACCGCAGACGGCTGGGAAAGGATTCTTTTTCTTAATTAAATCCAAAGCTTCTTGATATCTTCCTTCTTTGGCTAATTCTAGATATCCTTCAATAGCTATATGGGCAGGGCAAGCAACTTTACAAGGCGCAGTGCCTGTTTCATCGAGGATCATTTGTTTGTTGTAACGGAAATTAGGATTCCATTTATCTGCACCCCACTTATGATCGAAAGCATGCAACGGGGTATCGATTTTAATTTCCTTTTTATTTTTTAGTCTTTCGCCTAAATGTAAAGCGTTCATTGGGCATACTTCAACGCATTCGCCGCAAGCTACGCATTTATCAGGGTCAATACTAGATAAATAATTTGAACGAACCATGGTAGCGGTATGGAAATATTCACCCGTTCTAAGCGAGAAGCAAGAACAGCCACAGCAATTGCACATTGCATGCGTACGGCCAACTCCATCAATATTTGGCATTTCATGCATCAAACCATTGTCTTCGGCCTTTTTCATAATGGCAAAAGCTTCGTCACGGCTAATTTTTCTAGCTTTTCCAGCCATGATAAATCCACGGGCTGGCGTACCAATTTGAATGCACATATCTTCTTCTAGATGGCCACATCCTTCGCCCATTATTCTTCTAGAGACTCTACAAGAACAAGGAGCCACGGAATAAGTTTCATTGTCATCTGGGAAATAGTGAGAAATCCTTTCATGCTCTTCTACCCCTTCTATGCCTTCAAGGGCACTTTCGATAGGAATGACTCTCATCACGCCATGGCCAACTTTTAAGTTTCCGGCAAGTGGAATGATACGTTTTATTGTATATTCAGAGAAAGCTTCTGGAATTTGAGGGAATTGCTCGGCTAGCTTTACATTATCGACTAAGGATTCCAAAATCCCTGGAACGAAAATCGTAAAATGATAGGTACGGCCGGGATTCCCATCTTTATCGGGGTGA
>DOQE01000092.1 GCA_003512585.1 Bacillota bacterium
AGGCTACTGTTAATTCTACATCGCCCAAATTAGAAGAAAGGTGGCCTCCATAATTTGAACAGGCTTCTATAATTTGTTGCCTAATTGAAAAACATAGAGATGATAATTGCTTATAATTTAAAGTCTTTACCATTTCAGGGCTTTTTAGGTCTTTTATTGAAAATGTATCGATTACATCTTTGTTTTTCATATACTAAATAACTACTAATAATCCTCTAACTATTTATCGGTTGTTGTTATCTCATTAATTTTATTTTTAGCAGTTTCAAGTTCATTGGATAATGATTTTACAAGTTCTTTTCCTTGCTTAAATAAGGATAAAGTCTCATCTAAAGGGAGATTAGACGTTTCTAGCTTATTAACAATTTGTTCCAATTTGGTTAATTTGTCTTCAAACTTTTCCATCAATTCTTCTCCTTTATTTCCATGACGTTACTTCTTATTATACCATCTTTTAAGGTTGTAATCGTGCTTGTACCTATTTTGACTTGCTTTGTTGAAGTCAGGGGTTTTCCTTTTTCATCGCTAGTAATGCTGTAGCCTCTATTTAAAACATTATATGGGTTTAGCAAGGATAATCTTTCCTCTATGGATTTTACTTTCATTTCTAATTTAGAAAAGTAAGAAGAAAAAGCCATATCAAGCCTATGATCAATTTTGCTTATTTCTTCTTTTTTATGAACATAGAGCATTTCTGGATTTAAAAAATAACCTCTAGATGATAAAAGGGATAGTTTTAATGATAAATTATCTATCTTGCCATTCATTGCTTTATTTAGTTTGTTGTCATCATCGGTCAGGCGCATTAATAAATCATCTTTATTAGGCGTAGAAGCTATCGCGGCGCCTGTCGGGGTTGATACCCTTAAATCTGCGACTAAATCGGTTAAGGTTACATCTATTTCATGCCCAACGGCTGAAATGATTGGTTTTTTAAAATTGAATAAGGCCCTGATTAATGCTTCATCGTTAAATGCGCTTAAATCTTCGCTACTTCCTCCACCTCTTCCAATTATTAAGGTATCGATATTGTCATTACTAGCTTCGTCTAAAGCTTTGATAATACTTTTTGGAGCGTCTTTTCCCTGGACTAAGGAAGAATAGATTCTTAATTCAACTAGAGGATATCTCCTACAAATATTATAAACTATATCTTTTAAGCCTGCCGAATTCGCTCCTGCTATTATTCCAATGACAGTAGGGAATTTTGGTATTGGCTTTTTATTCGTTTCATCGAAAAGCCCTTCTTTCTTTAGCTTTTCGAAAAGTAATTTAACTTTTAAAGCTTCACTTCCTAATCCAGATTGTTCCATTTTTGAAACAATGAATGTATAGGAACCTCTAGGTGGGTAAACATTTAAACTGCCTTTTACCAATACTTCATCGCCATCTTTTGGTGAAAAGTTTAAATTGGTTCTATTAGACCCCCACATTATGCAAGAAAGAGTAGATTTATCATCTTTTAAAGAAAAATAGGCGTGGCCAGAAGGATAAACTTTATAATTGCTTATTTCTCCTTTTAAATAAACCGAATTAAAACGATTTTCATTTTCTAGGAACTCTTTTATAAGCAAATTGAATTCATATATGGANNTAATAGCCTTTTTCATCCATCTAATTATTCGCTTTCTCTATTTAAGACTTTATCTAAAATGGCATTAACGAATTTATAATCTTTTTCCTCTAGATAGGTTTTAGCTAATTTTATAGCTATGTCTATTACGATTCGTTTATCGACTTTAGGATCGACATAGAAAAAATGAACATAAGAAAGAAGCAAAATTGCTTGTTCGACTCTATTTAGCCTAGAGAAAGTCCATTTCCTCATGTTCGCGTTAAATAGCTCTATTGCTTTATCGTATTCCTTAATAGCCATTATGGTCGTGGCTTTAACAAAATAATCACAATCTGAATAAGGGGTTTCGCATAAAGAAGAGACGATGCTTTCGACATCGACTTTTTCTTTCATGTCTATATAGGTTAGGACATCATATATGGAAGTCATTGCGATTTTTTGCAATTGGTTTCTGCTAAGCTCTTCGTTTTCGTTTAGATCAAGTTCGTCTTCCATAGGTATCTCCCTTTTGGCCGTGCTATTGTAGCATAAGTAGAAATATATATCTTCTATTTATTGAATTATTTATTCTCTTTTTTTAATTCTTTTTTTGCCTTTTTATAGAAGATGATTCCTAAAGAAAGAATAAGCAAAACTATAAGGTGAATAGATATGGAGCCTATGTAATAAGCTAATTGATAGGAAGAAAATGCAAAAAACAAACAAATTGTGTCTATTAAATAAAATAAAAAGAAAATAAGAAAATAGATTATTTTACCTTTCGCTGAAAATAAAGAGGAAAATAAGCCAAAAAGAATAAATAATATGGACAAAGAAAAATATAAAACCGAATTATCTTTTGCTATATAAACTAAGCCAAGCATCAAAAATGTGCTAGGGTTATTAAAAAGAAAAAACAATAAAGAAGAAAAAAACGAAGCTAGAGTGACTATTAAAGGCAATAAAGATATTTTTTGGTATTTAATTAAGACTTTATCGAATGGCTTAACATTGCTTTTCATGCGATTTGAACTACTTTGATTTTCACATCGTATGGAACGGTATCGGACATCATTGTAATGGCAGAGGCTACTTCTTTTTGAATATTTAAGCAAGTGGATGTTACGGGAGTATCGCTACTTAATATGACGTCAATGGACACTATGGCCCTGCCATCTTTTCCTAAGGTAACCTTAACTCCTTTATCAACTGAAAATAAGGCTTTTTTCCGTTTTAAGGAAACGCCACGAAAAGAATTTACCGCCATAGTGGCAATGCTACAAATCGCGTTCGTGGAAATACCTATTTTCCCTAGTCTTCCATAATTATTGATGATAACGTAATCTTTCATATAAAAATTCTACTTCCTTAGCAAAAATAGGGCAATCTTTTCAGCTATCTGTTCCTTGCTAAATCCATATTTTTCAATTACCTCATTTGGTTTGCCACTACTTCCAAAAGTATCGATTCCAATGTTAAATTTAGCATATTTGCCCCAGCCAAAAGTCGAGGCCATTTCAATGGATATTCTTTTTTCGTAAGGGAGGGTAAGGATGTTTTCTTTTTCTTTTTCATCTAAAAGATCGAATTCTTCTAGACAAGGAAGGGAAACCACGTCGGCATGGATTCCTTTTGCTTCCAATAATGATGAGGCTTCAAGCGATAAAGCGACTTCGCTTCCGCTAGATAGCAAGACGCAATCTGGATTAACGAAACTTTTAATTTTATATCCGCCTTTGATTGCCTTTTCTTCAGAACTATTTTCTAATAATGGCAAATTTTGTCTCGATAGTATTATGGCTGTTGGTCCATCCGTTCTAGAAAAAGCGGAAATATAAGCTGCTTCCACTTCCTTTTGGTCGCATGGGCGTATAACTAAAAGGTTTGGGATGCTTCTTAGCATTGCAAGTTGTTCAATCGGCTGGTGGGTTGGCCCATCTTCTCCAACGGCTAAGGAATCATGGGTAAATAAATAAACTACGGGCAAATTTTGAAGTGCGGCCATCCTGATGGCATTTTTCATATAGTCGGCAAAGACTAAGAAACAAGAGCAATAAGGACGCAACCCTCCATGCAAGGCAACTCCATTGCAAGCGCTTGCCATGGCAAATTCCCTAATTCCCCAATGGACATCATGCCCCTCTGGGGTTATGTTAGTAAACATCTTGATGTCTTTTACATTGGTCTTTGTAGAGCCAGCAACGTCAGCTGAACCGCCGAATAAGAAGGGAATGGTTTTATAAAAATTAGTCAAAACCCTTCCTGAGGCTGCCCTTGTTGCCTCAATGTCTTTCGTCTTAATTGCCTCGACTTTTTTAACTAGGCTAGAGATATCTTTGGAAAAAGAAACATTAAACAAATCAAAATCTTCTTTATGATAAATCTTATAGGCGTTAATTTGTTCGCAATAAGCTTTATAGGCTTCTTCTCCTCTTTTTCTAAAGGTAGATTTTAAATCTTCATAGACTTCATTAGGAACAAAAAAGGGAGGATAATCATAATGGTATTTTGCTTTTGCATAAGCTCCATCTTCTTCTCCTAGAGGCTCTCCATGTGTTTTGTGATCGCCTTCGTTTTTCGACCCGTATCCAATTTTGGTATGGACTATTATAAGAGTCGGATAGACTTTACTTTTTTTGGCTTTTCCAATGCAAGAAGAAATGGCTTCTATTGAATTGCCATCTTTTACTTCTAAGACATTCCATTCGCTAGAAAGAAACCTAAATTTTACGTTTTCGCTTAAAGAGTCAAGGGTTGGCCCATCTAGAGTCGAACCGTTTTCATCATAAATCAAAATCAATTTGTTTAATTTAAAATGCCCGGCTAAGGAAATGGCTTCTTGGCTTATTCCTTCTTCTAAACAACCATCACCACACAGACAATATGTATAATGGTCCATTATTTTTGAGCCTTCTTTATAAGAGGCCGCTATGGCTTTTTCAGAGAGAGCCATGCCTACGGCTTGGCCAATCCCTTGCCCTAACGGGCCACTAGAAGAGTCTACTCCCGGAGTTACATCGACTTCAGGGTGACCCGGAGTTTTAGAATTGAGTTGCCCAAAAGATTTTAAATCATCCATGCTTAGGTCATATCCTGCAATATGAAGCATTGCATAAAGCAAGGCGGAGACGTGTCCCGAAGACAAAACGAATCTATCTCTGTTGATCCAATCTGGATGGGTAGGATC
>DOQE01000015.1 GCA_003512585.1 Bacillota bacterium
ACAGTAGCCTTATATAGAGTTTTTAATTTTCCAAAAGACAAATTGATATTCGACGTTGGGCATCAATGCTACACCCATAAATTATTAAGCGGCAGAAGCTTGGAAAACTTAAATTGCCCAGGGTATTCCTCGGGCTTTCAAAAAATAAAAGAATCCATCTTTGATCCCTATGAAGCAGGACATTCGTCAACTTCCATATCTGCCGCAGAAGGATTCGCCATAGCCAGAGATTTTAAAAACGAAAACTATAACGTTATAGCCTTAATAGGCGATGCAAGCATCGTAAACGGGCTAGCCTTTGAGGGGCTTAACGATTTAAGCGCGAGAAGCCACAAAGTAATCATTATCCTAAACGATAACGATAGATCCATTTCCATGCCTACGGGAGGAACAAGCAAATTCTTTAGGAAAATTTCTTCTGGCAAAGTATATAACAACTTCAAAAAAGGATATCGCAGGGTTTTATTTCGTACCAAACTAGGCAAAAAAATCTATTCTTTTTCTTTCGCGATGAAAAATGCCATGAAAAGGAGACTAGTTCCAGTTACCTTGTTTGATAATTTAGGCTATACATATATTGGGCCAATTGACGGGCATGACATAAAAGAATTAGAAAAAGCATTAAAAAGAAGCCTTGCTTGTACTAAATCTGTCGTACTTCACGTTAGAACCATTAAAGGAAAGGGCTATAGATTAGCCGAAAATGACGAAAGTGGTTATTGGCATGGGGTAACTCCTTTTATTATAGAAACAGGCGAGCCTAAAAATGTTCACCCTGGCTATATTTCCTGGAGTCATTATTTTTCCGATTTGACTTATGATGCGCTTAAAGAGACGAAGAATAGTTTTCTTATTGTCCCGGCAACGTTAAAAGGCTCGGGGCTAGAAAAAGCATTTAAAGATTTTCCTTCTAGATGCCTGGATGTAGGGATAGCAGAAGAACACGCCTTAACTTTAGCAGGGTCTCTCTCTTTAAATGGCTTCCATCCAATTGTTACGATTTATTCAACATTCCTACAAAGAGCCTATGATGAATTAAGTCATGACTGCGCTAGATTAAATGTTCCAATGACTCTTTTAATAGATAGGGCGGGGCTAGTGGGGAAAAATGGCGACACCCACCAAGGAATTTACGATGAAGCTTATCTATCTTCCATTCCCAATCTAATCTTGACTCAGCCTTCAACCAAGCCTATTGCCAAAGCTTTATACAAGCAATCATTAAGAAATGAGCATGGTATTTTTTGTATTCGTTATTCCCGTGAATTAGTCGAAGATAAGCAGGAAGAGGAAGAGGGCATAAAACCTTTTTCTTATATTTATTTAAAGTCTTCATCAAAAAAGAATATCGTTTTAGGGGTAGGACAAAAAGGAAGGGAACTTTTAAATCTATTAAGTAAACCCAATTTTGATATTTCGTTTTGTGACCCTATTTATTTAAACCCGATTCCAGAAAAAGAAATGGAAAAACTCATTAGCTACGAAAACGTATTCGTTTACGATGCCTATGGAATAGAAAATGGCTTTGCTTCTAATCTTTCTTTGGCTTTATTAAAGAAAAAATTCAAAGGCAACCTCTTTATCAAGGCAATTCCCAATACCTTTATTGATTCGGATTCTTATTCAAATCAACTTTCAAAATATGGCTTGCTTCCAGAACAAGTGCTTGAATTTATAGAAAAAACAATAACTACAAAAGAATGAATCTAGTTAACATAACCGACTAATATTTATAAAATAAATATATGGCTTGCAAGATTATAATGCATATTGATTTAAACGCCTTTTTTGTAAGTTGCGAAATCATAAAAAATCCATCATTAAAAGGAAAGTGCATCCTAATAGGCCATAGCGGAAGAAGTGGAATAGTATCAACCGCTTCCTATGAAGCAAGGAAAAAGGGATGCCATTCTGGACAGCCAATGTTTATGGCCTTAAGAAAGTGCAAAGAAGCAATCGTAATTGAAGGCGATTATGATTTTTATAATGTCATGTCCAATTCTTTCTTTTCCTTTTTAAAGAATTATTCAAAAATCATAGAAGTAGCCTCAATTGATGAAGGGTATGTCGATATGAGCGATGTCTTATCAAAAGAAAAAGACCCAATAGGATATTTAAGGAAAATGCAATTTGAATTAAAAAAAGAGACAGGCTTAGGCTGTTCTATTGGCATTGCCCCAACAAAATGGTTAGCCAAAATGGCCTCGGATTTAAAAAAGCCGATGGGCCTGACCTTAATTAGAAAAAAAGATATAAAAGAAATAATCTATCCTCTGCCAATTGAATCATTTTGGGGCATAGGCAAAAAAACCACCCCACGATTAAAATCATTGGGAATCAATACAATTGGAGACTTGGCTAATAGAATAAATGAAAACGATCCTATATTGGAAAAGGAATTTGGCAAATTTTACTATACGATAAAAAGCTACATCGATGGGACTAGTAGCGATATAGTCGACGTTTCTCCTTTTGATCCTAAGTCCATTGGAAACTCTAAAACATTGCCTTTTGACTCACTTGGATTTAATGAGGTCGAAAAAGAAATAAAGCATTTATGTTTTGAAGTATCATCTAGAGCCAAGGAAGAAAAAAAGGTAGGAAAACTAGTGACTTTA
>DOQE01000149.1:0-9366 GCA_003512585.1 Bacillota bacterium
ATGAAAGATGGCTATATTCAGCAAATAGCTACACCGAAACAAGCTTATAATGAACCTGAAAATATGTTTGTTGGAGGTTTTATTGGCTCTCCTGCGATGAATTTTTTACTTGGTAGTTATTCAAATGGAAAATTTGTTTTTGATGGAGAGAAAAGGATTTCCATCAATCTAGATAAAAAGCATATCGCCTTACTTAAAAACGCATACGAAGGAAAACGTATCGCTTTGGGGGTTAGACCAGAAAATATTAAGCTTTCTTCTTTAGGCGATAATTATTCTTCGCCGATTGAGGCCAATATAAATGATTCTGAATTGCTAGGGAACGAATACATTTATTATTGCTATTTGGAAAAGCAAAAATTCTTGGTCAAACTTGATATTGATAATGAAATAGGCAGCATTTCTAAAACAAATTTCTTCTTTAATTTGGACAAGGTTCATTTCTTTGACCTAGAGACAACAAAAAGGATTAAATAGGTGGCATTATGAAAAAGCGTTTTATTTCCAATGTGGTTTTACTAAGTTTACTAGGGGGAGGGATAGCTCTTTCTTCTTGTTCCGAACCTTCTTCATCTGTTGTTTGTATGCACGCTAGCGATGTAATTTCTTTAATTGATTCATTGAGCGATTCATCGAATAAAGAAGAAATTGAGGCCGCTAGAAAAGCCTATGATAGTTTATCTAGCGAAGAAAAAGGCAATATTCCTGCTTCTATCTTAAACAAATTGGAAAGACTTGAATCCATTTTATCTTCTAAAGCCGCCAGCCAAACGGTTATTGATTTGATAGATAGCCTGAATTCATCTTCGACCGAAGAAGAAATAAATGAAGCAAAAGCAGCTTATGATAGCCTTAACGAGGAAGCTAAGGGATTTGTTACTAATTTAGATAAATTATTAAACGCTTTAGAAAGAATTCAAAGTCAAAAGGAAGCGGAAATGTTTTCTAATAAAGTCAATTCCATTGACCTAACTACTTTAACTAGTGAAACCATAAAAGAAATAGAAAATGCATATGAGAATTTGTCTATAGAGGCAAAAAATCTTTTAGATGAAGCAACTAAAGAAAAATATCAGCAAATTCTAGTGGAATTAGACAGGCAAGCCGCTTTGAATTTTAAAAACAATATTGCTAATTCTAATGTGGACACAATCGAATATGACGAGATCGTAACTTTGCGAAATGAATACGAGTCTTTAAGTGAAAAAGCTAAATCTTTTTTAGATGAAGCCACTTTGACTAAATACAATCAAATTCTAGAAAATATCGATAAAGTTGCTAAAGAACTTGCTAATAGAATCGAAGAATTATCTTCTATTGAAGATGTCGACTTGCTTTTCTTGGCTAAAAAAGAAGAAATAAAGCAGTTACGCGAAAAGTTTAGTTCGTTACCAGCCGAATTAAAAGAAAAGGTTACTAACATCAATAAGCTAGGGACATTAGAAAAACTAATTGCTTCTTTTTCCTTGCTTTTAGGCGGCGAAGATTCTCCTTTAAGGTTGAAAGGCGATAGCGAAGAATATTCTTATCCGACTTCCTTTGATGTGGGATTTGATCAAACTTACGGGACTACTTTGAATTTGACTTTGAATCAGGCTAGTCAAAATTATAGCCTTGAGGTTTATTTTAATAATTCTATTGATAACGAGACATTAAAAAGCTATGACAGGCTTTTCTTCTATTTCTATAACCCTGGGGAAGTCGAGGTAAATATGTGCCTAGCAGATACGGCTTGGACTCGTTTTGGCGATTCTAGTTCTACGTATGGAAAAGGCTGGCACAAAATTGAAGTAGACGTTTCTTCTATATTGTCTAGTAAACCAAGTGCGAAAATAGACACTATTACTTCTGGTTGGGCTTTATTTAATCCTAGCGTAAAAGAAGGCTGGAAAATTACTCCTATCTATGGATATAAAGATAACGATAAAGCAAGTTTAAAAACAATTAATTCCATTCTTTCTTCTTTGCCTTCTTCGTTAAGCGGAAAGACTAATCAAGAAAAAATCCAATGCATTAGCAAATTAGCCTATGCTAAAAAATTAATTTCTTCTTTAGCTGAAGAAAAGAAAGAAACAGTGGATATGTCTAAAGTGGATTCTTTTTCTTCTAGTTATGAAAAAGTTGGAAACGTCCTTTATGGAATTAACGATAACGACACTTTAAATCCTTTTGGCAGTGAGGAAAATAAAGAAAAAATCCAAAGCATTGATTTCGATTCTTCTTCTTCTTTTGCTTCTAATTATGGGCAATGTTTCAAGATTAATTTTAAGAAATCTTCCCCTTGTAGCGTTTATGAATTTAGACTAGACAATCTATCAATCGATTTCTCTTCTTATTCCTATCTTTGCTACTCTTCAATGAATGATTTATGTGAATGGGGTGGTTCTAGCGAAGGCTATGGCGATTATTCTTATTTAATAGATGATGATATAAAACTGGATTTGGCAGCAAACAAACAAAAATATGGTTTGCCTGGCTTTTATGTTGATGATGGTTTAGGGAAAGGAATTTCTTTCTTCGAATACCAAATTGATAAAGAACAAGAATCCAATCAATTCAAAATCCCTAGATTTGTATATCAAAATAGCTGGTCTTCTACGGTTAATAGTTATTTATATCTATCACCTTTAGTAGGCTTGAAATAAGGAGAGTTTACCTTGGCTAAGAATTTATCGTTAAGCAAAGAAGAAAAAGACCTCTTTGAAGTTAATCGCTACAACAAGAAAAAAAGACACGTTTGGGATAGACGCCTTTTTGTCTTTTCCTTTTTGTTTTTGCCTATTTTGGGTTTTTTGATTTTTTATGTTTATGTCAATTTCCAATCTTTTTTCTATTCTTTTATGAAATATGAGGATGGAAAGGGGACTTTCGATCCAAAATTTACAAACTATAAGGAAATATTTGAAGCTCTTTTTATGGGAAAGGATTCTAGCATTTCCATATTGACTGCCTCTAACCTAAAGAATTCTTTAATTAATGTATTGCTTTTTAATTTTGTTGGAATATTTTTAGGCTTACCGATTTCAGTTTTCTTTGGTTACTTTCTTTATAAAAAGATAAAGGGTTATAAATTTTTCAGGTTTGTTATTTATTTACCTAGCATCATAACTAGTTCGGCCTTAATAATGCTTTATAAACAGATTATTGGGGAAGGCGGCTTGCTTCATGCTTTAAGTGGAGAAGGCTTTGATTATGTTAATCCTTGGCTAAGGACGGATGGGAGCTCGATTTATTTTCTTTTGTTTTATTGCCTAATTTTTGGCTTTGGGACAAATATGATTGTCATTAACGGGGCCATGAATTCCATTAATACGGAAGTAATCGAGGCTTCTGAATTGGATGGCTGCAACTGGTTTAAGGAATTAATATATATAATCTTTCCTTCCATTTGGCCGACAATATCAACGATTTTGATAATGTGTGTAGCTGGCTTTTTAGGAACAACCGGTCCTTTATTGGCCTATACTGGCATTAGCAGTGGCAATATGAATCAAACATTTACCTTAAGCTATTTGCTTTATTATATGGTTGCTAGGTCTTCTAATTACAATGAAGGTTGGATTTATATGGCTTCCGCAATTGGAATTTGCATGACCATTGTAAGCTTTCCTGCTGCAATGATAGTTAAGCGTATTGCTTATGGTAAGGAGAAATGACATGGATAAGGATTCGTTAAAGTTCTTAAGCCGCGAATATGGCAAAGGGAAAAAGAGCTTATCGGAAAGAGTAGTTTTCATTGTGGCTTTTTTAATTCTATTAGCCTATGTAATTTTGGTTGGTTATTTCTTTTTCTATGGTATTTCTTTGGCTTTGCTAGGCAATGCTGAAGTTTATGAAGAAGTACAATTCGAGGGAAAGCTTTATATTCCTCAATGGGATAAAATTAGTTTTGATGCTTTTTATCAGGCTATTTTCCATTTAACCGATTCTACAGCCTCTTTAAAAGATTTTTCATTTTTACAATTGACTTGGAACTCAATTTGGAGAACTACTTTGTATTCGACTTTATCTATTTTTACTAGTTGCTGCGTTTGCTATATTTTGGTTTTCTATCGCTCAAAATTAACCAGGTTTATATACAATATGGGTCTATTTGTTTCCATTATTCCTTTATTTGGTTCTGCGGCTTCTACTTATCAATTGTATTCAAACTTCTTAGGTACAGGGATTGATTTAAAAGGAACCGTGGCTTTGGTGGCCATGACTTCTATTGGCCTATATGGTGGTTATTTCTTTTATATGTATTCATTTTTCAAGTCTTTGTCTTGGGAATATGCCGAGGCAGGTTTTGTAGATGGGGCCAATCATTATAAGGTTTTCTTTAAAATCATGCTTCCGATGGCTTTACCTTCTGTTTCGGCATTGTTTATTATGAACTTCATAATTCGGTGGAATGATTACGAGAATACCTTGCTATATATGCAAAAATACCCAAATCTATCTTTTCCCTCTTATTTGTTTTCTAATACCAATTCTAATAATGTCCCGGTTTTTATGGCTGCGACTTTCGTTTCTTTAATACCTATGCTTATCCTTTTCCTAATATTCCAAAATTCCATTATGGAAAAAGTACATTTAGGTGGATTAAAAGGATAATTTAAGGAGATTTAAAATGAAAAATAAAAATGTAAAATTGTTGCTTCTTTCTTCTCTTCTAAGTCTTGGTTTGGTCTCTTGCGGTAATGACGCGGATAGTTCTACGACCTTAAAAATTGAAGGGGTCAAATTAGGGTATGGGGTCAAATGGATGGAAGATATTGTCTCTTCATTTACCGATAAGACTGGAATCAAAGTTAATTTCAAGGCCGTTGATGGCCAGGCTGGCGTTGAAACATTACAACAAAAAATTAAAGCCGGTGGAGATGGAACGGATATTTTCTTTTCTAGGATTACAGACTTTTATAAATTGGCTTACCAAGGAAATTTTGTCGATGTAAGCGATGTTTGGACTAATAAGGATGATAATGGACTATCAATAGAAGATAGAACCGAACAATGCTTTATTGATGCGAATAAAATCGATGGCAAATATGTTAGCTTTTCTTGGGCGAATGGTGTTTTTGGCATTTTAAGAAATAATACTATTTGGAATGCCCTTGGTTTAACCGATAATGACATACCTTATACAACCGATGAGTTTATAACCTTATGTCAAAAAGTAAAAGACAAGGAATTTAGCTATGAAGGGTCACAAATCTATCCTCTTGTCTATTCTTATGAAACCGAATATTACACCTCCTTGCTTCCAGCTTGGTTTGCCCAATATGAAGGAAGCGAGAATATGTCTTATTTTAACGAAGGAATAGATCCCGATGATGTGGAAGGCAGCAAAGAACATCACGTTTCTTCTTTTTACGCCAGAGATGGAATAGTCGAAGCACTCCAAGTGACTCAAGATCTTTTAGTAAATAAGGATTTTCATCACCCAAAATCGAAAAACTATCAATTTGAATCTTGCCAAAATGACTTTTTAAGAAACAAAACAGCCTTGTTTATGGCGAATGGTTCTTGGGTTGATACTGAAACTAGCGTTAAAAACTTTGATGCCTCCTTTATCCCGACTCCAATAGTTTCTTCTATCATCGATAATGGAAGGATAACGTCAATAAAAGACGATAAAACCTTAAGCAATGTCATTAAATATGTTCGTGGCCTTACTAATGAAAAACCAGCTTCAATTAGCGATAGCGATATTGAAGTAATAAAAGATGCCGTTAAAAATGGGTCTTATTTAAGAAGTGGCTGTGACCATCAATTAGTTATTTCTTCTAATAGCAAGAAAATTGAAATGGCCAAGGAATTTGTAAAATTCATGTATTCTGATGAAGGGCTATCTATTTTCCATCGCTCGATGAATGGAGGCATGCTAGGGACAAAGCCTTCTAATGGTTATGATGATACCGGAATTAACGTTTCTTCTTTTAAAAGAAATGTCAATCAAGTTTTAAAAGAAAACAATATTTTTGCCTACAATATACAAGTTCCTGCCAAAATATATTGTTATGGTGGCATAAATCGTATTTTTGCAAATGGTTTAGGAAATGTCGGCGATAATTGCGTTAAGGCAATGGTAACCTTCAAAAAGAGCCCAAACGAAGTCTTAAACATGAATATGGATTATTTAAATAAAAATTGGGCTGCAATACTTAAGCAATCTGGACTTAATTAAACATGAAAAAAATCGGTAAGAAACTTTTAATACTATCTTCTTTTTGCTTTCTATTTTCTTGCGGTCAAGAGCAATCTTCTATAACTTCCTCAAGAATAGAAGACCAAGAAGTTTGCAATCACGTTTCCTTTTCCTTATTTTCTACTTATGCAACAACTAAAGTTTTAAGGAATCACAAAGATGACGCATCTAGGTATTATTCCCTAGGAGAAGATATCAATATCAAAATGATGCAAGACGAAATAGAAGGCGGACAAATAATTTTGTCTATTGAAGGAGATAAAAGTGTCTATATTGATGCTACCGTTTCTTCTTTGTCTTCATCTAGCGGAGGAGAAATACCTTCGTCTAATATTTCCCTTTTTTATCAAAAATACATCACATTGCCAAATGCCTCGACTTTAAATCCTGCTTATTCTACCTTTGATATGGTTCCCGATTTGCTTTTGCCATTTGAAGTGGCTAAGTCTTTTAAGGAAAATAAGGCATATGGGGGTTATAATCAAGGAATAACGGTTGAAGTTGATTCAAAAAATGTTGCTCCTGGATTTTATAATGGTTTTTTGGATTTAAAAGTTGGGGACGTAAGCAAAAGAATAAATATCAACGTTGAAGTTTGGCCTATTAAATATGAAGGAAGAAGAGAATTTAAAACTTCTTTCTTGATTTATAGAAACGAACTAATAAATGGCGAATATGATAATTCAAAGGAAGTCGTCGATTCCTATGTCGACTTTTTAAATGATTACAAAGTTAATTCCTATGTTATTCAAGATGTCGGTTCAAATAACTTAGTTGATTTCAAAAATGACATTTTAAGGCAATGGAGCAATAACAATTATTCCTCGATTATCATTCCTTTTGATTTTTCGCAAACTTACATGGCTAACGATGAGTCTTCAAGCAGGTGTGTTTCCTATATAACTACTTTAGCCAAAATGTCGACTTCTAGAGAAAATGATTTTATTAAATATGCCTATTTTTATCCCTCTAGTTATGATGAAGCTGATGCCGATCCGGTTAAATCTGCCGCTTCTGAAAGGTTATTGAAGGTCGGCGGAGAATTAGACAAGACTATCGAATCGGCAATTAGATCATTGCAAAATGAAGGTTTTTTCCTCTCTTTATCCGATCAAGAATTTGCTAGAGATTTAGAAGAAGAAATAAGAAACATTCCTTCTATTTTTACCAATATTGTCTTTATGGATGATTGGGTCGGAAAATACCATACAACTTTTTGTCCCTATATGTCTTTATTTGATGATTACGCGACAAAGCAAAAATATCAAGATGCCAGCAAAGATATGTCTAATGGAGATTTATGGGCTTATTCTTGCGTGGGACCAAATTATCCTTTTGCCACTTTCCACATCGATGATGATAACCTTGACATGAGAGTCAATTCCTGGATGAATAAACAAATAGGAATTAACGGTTATTTATATTACGAAGTAAATAAAATTACTTTGTCGAATAATGAATCGAATTTAGTTAATCCTTATGAAGATCCTCTTCGTTATGAAACTACCCCAGGGGATGGCTATCTTCTATATCCGGGAAGGCTTTACGGACTGAAAAAGCCTATTGCCTCCACTAGATTGGCCAATTATAGGGATTCTATGGATGATTATGATTTGCTTTCGGTATTGGAAAGAAAATTAAATCATTATAAAGAAGTCTACGGTATCGATGATTTGACTTTATCTTCCTACATAGGTGATATTTATAATTCTTTGTTTTCTGGGGCAACCTGCATTGCCACTGATCAAGAATTTTTCCTAGCTAGAGAAAAAGTCGCCTCGAAAATAAAAGAATTGGATAATGAAGATGGGATCATATTGTTAAATAAGAAAACGGAAGAAGGTATAAAAACAGTCCTTTATTCTTCTAGGGAAAAACTAAATGTCAACGGCAGCAATATTACCTTAGAAAAATCCAAGGAAGGTTATAAATACGAATTTATAAACGATGGAAATCCGAAAACTTTTAAAATTACTGGTTCTTCTACTTACGAAAGAAAAATTGAAGGAGAATCTTTTCTAAATGATTTCTCTTCTATTTCTTCTTTTAGCAAGAACGAAAACTCAAACATTTCTTTAAGCTCTAACCCAAATGAAATAAACGTTAGCATTATCTCTGAATATGCTAAAGAAGAAGGGAAAATAGATTCGGCTACAATGAGATTTACTCCTTATATAGGAATCCCTGTATCTAATTTAGATAAGTATGATTCATTTAGCTTTGATTATTCGAATTTATCAAATGAAGACATTGAATTTTCCATCGGCTTGAATAATGGAAAAAACAATGAACTTATCATTACTAATTTCTGCAAGGCTAATTCAAATAGAAGTTTAAAAAACATCGATTTGAAATCCCTTTCTAGCAAATCGAAAAAGAACGCGAAAGAAATTAGGCTTTATTTTAAAAACGTTAATTATGATTCTAACGGAAACGCTTCTTTATTTGCCAATAGAGATTTAACTATTTCTAATTTTATTGCCAATAGGAGTGGAAATTGACTATGAAAAAATTACTTTTTCCCTTGTTATTGATATTCCCCGTTTTATTTGGCTGTGGCGAAAATGAGGCTTCAAATGTTGTTACTATCAATGATTTTGAAAATGTAGGGGACTTATATAAATTTAAAACGGTCAGGACTGAATATTCTAGCCAACTTTCTTATTCCCTCAACAAGGAAAAAGAATATGTAAGCAACGGATCATCTTCCTTAAGGCTTTCAATAGAACAAGGCGATATCCAGGAATTGATGTTTCCTTTTTCCATTAATGGGGCTGATTTATTTGATAAGTCAATTTTAAATTCTATATCCGTAGATATATTTAACGCTTCAAATACCGACGTTACCTTTAATGTTAATATTTATAATTCAAATTCATTGGATAATTTATTGACCAAGACTTATGTTCTTTCTAATTCTAGTTGGAACAAAATAGATTTCCCTTTGTCTTCTATTGCCATTAAAAGCAATTATGAAACTATAAAAGGGGTTATTCTAAGATTTACTAGCGGTGGCAAGGGGTTATTTTATATTGATAATTTGAACGTTAAACTTGGATTAACTAGTAATGAAGAAGATAAAAAATATGAAGAAAAAATCAATTCGCTTCAAAACAAAATAGATAGTCTCCCCAATGAAGTCTCAATCGAAGATTACGAAACGGTGGAATCAATAT
>DOQE01000149.1:9384-9902 GCA_003512585.1 Bacillota bacterium
TCTTTGTATAGAAGAATAGTAAACAATTATTCAAAACTTTTCCTCTCGATTCAATCCTTATCAAAAATCATTAGCGAAGAAGAAAAAGGTGATTTAAGCAAGGAAATTTTCCATTTTTCTAGTTTTATCGGGGCAGGGGAATTCTTTAATCATAAAACCGTAGGCGGGGATTTAGAATATTTATATCAACATGAGGTTTGCTATGAGGATGAAAAAGGCTCTTTAAGGGCAGATTTCTTTGGGACTGTTTGGAATTATATTGGCTATGAATTGCCTAGTGATGCTGCTGAATATGATTACACTATATTTCATATATACAATGAGGATAAAGAAAATAACGAAGTAAAAAGGGTATATTTTGGGTGGAATGGAAATTATGTGGATTGTAAACCCAATTCTTGGACAAGCGTAAAAGTAAACATCGATACTTTAATCAACTCCACCTATGGAATCATAGTCAACCAACTTAAAAACGGGGTGTCTTCGACTTCTTCCGGTTCTCTTTATTTTGGAGAAGT
>DOQE01000002.1 GCA_003512585.1 Bacillota bacterium
GAGCCAGGATCAAACTCTCAATAAAATATAATTTGATCTAGTTCAATTTAATTATCTGGTTTTGTTTTTGATTCAAAAGAATCGACGTTAAGTGTTTGTTGTCAATCTGTCTAGTTTTCAAAGATCAGTTAGCACACCGGGCTCTATCCGTTCAGGTCTCCCTGATTTTGTGTGCTTGGATAATTTATTACTTTCTCTTTACTAAGTCAAGGATTTTTTTTAATTTTTTTAAATTCCTTTTTTTATCGACTTATCGATTTTCATCCATAATATCGAGACTTTTTCGAGGTCCGAACTTGTTTATCCCTCAAGTTGCGAACGTGGATAATTCTACTCATTTATAATCTTGAGTCAACTATTTTTTTAATAATTTTTGAAAAATATTAATTTGTTGCCATTTTATCGAATCTTTTTTCGTAAAAACATTTAAAAAGACCCCCTTTAGGGCCTTATTGATCTATATAAATGAATTCTATAAATCCTTTTTCCATAAGCCATGCAAATTGCAATAGCTATAAATCGATAGAGCTTTTTCTCCCTCCATTAAGAGAAAATCTGCTTTTGGCTCATCTTTTGGCTGAAGATATTTAATCGTCGCGCCTTTATCGGTTAATAAATAAATCCATTCAATATAATGTTCTTTTAGCATCGGGTGAACCACTTCTCCGACTTCAACATGAATTTTATTCCCCTCTTCCTTAACAAAAGGTATATGTTTTTCAAAGGCAGCGTCAGTAGTATTGGAAATCAATTCTTTCATTTCCTCCCCGCAGCAAGAAGGAGCAGGACCTAGGTCATTTAGTTTTAAGACGAGAGCTTTGCAATGTTTGCAAATGTAGAATTTAGCCATAATTTTCATTTCCTTTCTTTTCTATTAATATTTTAAAGCAAAACAAAAAACAATTCTTTAGATATGCTCAAGAGGGAAAATAGAGTCACTGAATTCGCCAAGGCTAGAAAAATCTTTTTCTTTCAAAAGCCTTAATTTTCTTTTTATTTCCTTTTCTTCTTCTTTTGTTAAACCAGCTTTTTTAGATAAAGACAAATCATAAGCTAAGCTTGTTTTGATTCTAAAATAAGAAGAAAGAAAATCTTTGTGGTATTCTTCGCCCAATTTAATTGAACCCCATTTTACCAAGGCAAAGGAATCAAGATGTCTTTTAGCTCTATTTATAGACAAGGAGGAAGTCATCGACTCTCCTTCTTTTACATATATATATAAAGGAAAGGGGAGAAGGACAACTTTCTTGCATTTAGAAAACAATGAATATACAAGAGGAAAATCTTCAAATGGCCCTTTGCCTCTAAGAAGAAGCAAGGAGGAAGAAAAGAATAATTCCTTTCTAAAGACCTTATTTACTAAGAACCCCCTAACAGAAATGTCCATTAATAATTTTTTGCAAGCTTGTTTTCTAGATAATTCTTTGACTCGCCTTGTTGAAAAGGGATATTTTTTCCTTTTTCCATATCTTTCAATATAAAAAGAAGAACAAACTGCATCAACATCTTTATCAAAATAAGAAAGCATTCTTTTAGAAAAGGAACAGTCAATATAGTCATCAGAATCCGCAAACGCAATAAAATCGCCCTTCGCTTCTTTTATTAAAGAGAGTCTTGTCATCAAAGGTCCTAATCTAGTCTTATTTTCATACACTTTTATTCTACTGTCTCTTTTTTCTTCCTCTTTTAAATAGATAAGGGAATTATCATTACTAGGTTCAACCCCAAAAAGAAACTCACAATCTGCCTCTTCTTGTCCAAGCAAAGCCCTTAATAACCTAGGCAAGGTAGAGGATGCGTTATAAGTAGGGATAATAAAAGACAATTTTGGCATAATTTCAGTTTACACTATAAAAACAAAAATAACAAAAAAGCCCCCACTTAAAGGAGGCTAAATGTAAAAAATCAAAAATTTATTTATCTTTTAAGGCCGAGAGTAAATATAGGATTCTAATAAAGACGGCAATAAAATCACTATACATAATAAAGGCACAATATAAGACAACGTTGCCTTCGCAGCCATTAGCAAGAATGCGTTTTATATTGTAAGTATCCACAGCAACCATAACCATGATAAAAGCCATGATTGCAAAAGAAGCCACAATATCAAATATATATACTAACGTTGGGCTAATTAGATAAAAAATTCCCCAGAACAAAGATCCAATTAGCAAGCAAAATAGGAATCCGCTAGCAACCATGCCCAAAACATTTAAGTTTGCTTTGGACTTATAGCCGATAAGAGCCATAGCAAAGAAAGCTAATCCAGAAATTCCAAAAGCCTCGCCAATTGTATAAAAATCAATGCCAGCAATAAGGAAAGTGGATAGAAATACCCCCATAGTAACTGCATATATGATGTAAGGCACCCATAAAGAACGCTTAGAAGAATATGCTCTTCTGGCAATTACAACTCCATCAACTAGAAGAACAATAAAGCTAATGACCATCGTAGTTATATAAGCAACAAGTGCGTTCTCGGCTATATAGGCAGTATCGACTCTATTAAAATTAGAAAATAAACCGGCAAATAAAGCACCTACCCCAAGCGAGACCAAAGCAGTCACAAGCAAACCAATTCCCATATACAAGTAGACTTTGGCCATCGACTTGCTTTTATTTTGAAGAAATTCGTTTACCTTGTCTTCGTTTCTAATGTTATTGCCGTTTGGAACGGAAGCAAAAGCCATTTTTATTTAACCAACCCTTCGATTAATCCTTTATAGGAATCTAGCGTTAAAGAAGCTCCGCCGACTAAAGCACCATCAATATCTTTCATGGCCATATATTCAGCAATGTTATTTGGTTTCACCGATCCGCCATAAAGAATACGGATATCTTCGGCAACATTCCCAAACATGGAGAAGAGAACTTTTCTAATGTGAGAAATGGTATCTTCGGCAATAGCAGAAGTAGCATTTTTTCCAGTTCCTATAGCCCAAATAGGTTCATAAGCAATAACGACTTTAGAAGCCTCTTCGGCGGTTAATCCATCTAGGCCTTCTTTGATTTGGGTTTCTACAAAAGATTTTGTTTCGCCCTTTTCAAATGTTTCTAATGATTCGCCACAGCAATAAAGAGGGGTCATGCCAGCAGCAAGCAATGCTTTAATCTTTGCATTGCATTTAACGCTAGTTTCCGCATCGTATTCTCTTCTTTCTGAATGTCCAAGGATTACCCAATCAATTCCTATTTCTTTTAACATAGGAATAGAAATTTCACCGGTATAAGCCCCATGGTCGTGACTAGAACAATTCTGAGCAGAGACTATAAGTTTTTTATCGGCATTTTCCTTAACCGTTTGCAAGCAAACATAAGTTGGGGCAACACCAACATCGATATTATTGGAAACAGCAAATTCAACCATATCCTTGCACCCAAGAGCAAATTCTTTAGCTTCGGATGGGGTTTTGTTCATTTTCCAATTTCCCATCAATAATTTTTTACGCATTGATTTTCTCCTTAGCGAAGAACATCTACCCCAGGAAGATGTCCGTCATTTTCAATCATTTCTAATGATGCACCGCCACCGGTTGAGACATGGCTAAATTCAGACTTGTAGCCAAATTGTTTAACAGCGGAAGCACTATCTCCTCCACCACAAACAGTAAATGCCTTACCTTTTAAAGCAGCAATGGCCTTGCAAACGGCAACTGTTCCGTTTTGGAAATCTTTTTGTTCAAAAACACCAACCGGACCGTTCCAGAAGACCATTTTGGCCTTGGAAATTATATCTTCATACCTAGCAATGGTTTTTGGGCCAATATCGCATCCTTCGAATCCGTCGGGTATATGGCCACCGTTTTCAATTTCGGTATCAACTACTTTAATATTACGACCTTCAACTTCTTCAAAGCTATCAGTAATAACCGCATCATCCGGAAGAATTAAACGGCCATTGGCATCTTCTATGCATTTTTTAGCATACTCAAGTTGATCCATTTCTACTGGAGATTTGCCAATGTTCATGCCCATGGCTTTCTTAAAGGTATAAGTCATGGCCCCACCAATTAGAACATAATCGCATTTTTTTAATAACGAATCGATAACTTTGATTTTGTCAGAAACCTTAAAGCCACCCAAAATAGCAACATATGGACGGTCTTTTTCATTAACTTCGACGCAACGAGTTAAATTTTCGACTTCCTTAATCATCAAATAGCCTTCGGCAACTTGCTTCCCTTCCTCTTTTAAGATGGAAGGAATCCCAACTGTTGAAGCATGGGCTCTATGGCTTGAACCAAAAGCATCCATTACGAAAGCATCAGCCAATGATGCCCATTCAGCGGCTAATTCAGGATTATTCTTTTCTTCTCCCTTTTCATAACGGGTATTTTGCATTAAAAGAATCTCGCCATCATTAAGTTTATTGACAGCTTCTTTTAATTCTTCCCCATGAGTAACAGGACAAAAAGCAACATGAGTTGGGGCAACCAATTCGCCAAGGCGAGTAGCAACACAAGATAAATCGTTAGCTTTTTTCATGGCTTCTATTTTTGCCATGTCGGGTTCTTTCCATTTTATTTTGCCAAGGTGAGACATAAGAACAACCCTAGCACCTTTGGAAGTCAAATAATTAATGGTTGGCAAAGCAGCCCTGATTCTATTGTCATCTCTTATAACTCCATTGGTTTGTGGAACGTTAAAGTCAACACGAACAACGACTCTTTTACCTTTTAAATCTTTTAAATCTTCTATTGTTTTTAGCATTTTTTTGCTCCTAGCGTAAAAAAGTATACCACCCTTTAGGGTGAGATAAAACATACTCGAATAAAGATAATGAACAAAAAAGAAGGAATGTAAAAAAAGCGGGATGACGCCCATCCCGCTAAATAAGCAATTAAATCAAATTACTTGCAGCCAAGAACTTTGCCATATTCGCTAGCAAGACGGACATATTGGCAAGTGAAGGAATATTCGTTGTCATACCAGGAAACGACTTTGACATGTTGAAGTCCACTCTTATCGGTAAAGACAACGGTTTGGGTAGCATCAAAGACGCTTCCGGCAGTTGCACCAAGGATATCGCTAGAAACAATTTCATCTTCGGTATAGGCAAGAACGTCTTTTAAGGTAGTTTCGCTAGCTTCCTTTAAAGCGGCATTGATTTCTTCTGCGGTAACGTTTTGATTTTCAAGAACCAAGGAAAGGTCAACCAAGGAACCGTCAGTAACTGGGACTCTTATTGCACCACCCATAAGCTTGCCATCCAATTCAGGGATAACAACTTTGATGGCTTTGGCAGCACCAGTGGTCGTTGGGACAATGTTGGCGGCAGCGGCTCTTCCGCGGCGTAAATTGCCTTTGGCAAGATCAAGGATTGTTTGGTCATTTGTATAAGCGTGGATTGTGGTCATAAATCCGCCTTTAACGCCAAACTTGTCATAAATAACTCTCATGACTGGGGCAAGGCAGTTGGTTGTGCAGGATCCACCAGAGATAATCTTCATATCTGAAGTTAACTTGTTGGTGTTGACTCCATAAACGAAAGTTGGGATGTCTTTCGATGAAGATGGGGCGGAAATAATGACACCTTTGGCACCATTGTCGAGATGAACTTGGCCATCTTCTTTGCTCTTTAATCTACCGGTGCATTCTAAAACGATGTCGACACCGAATTCTCCCCATTTCAAATCATGTGGATCTTTTTTACCAAGAACCGGAATCTTGTGTCCTTTGAAAATAAGGTTGTTTTTAACGAAATTGCCAGCTTCATCTTTCTCAACTTCAGCGGAAATTTCATCGGCATGCCAAGTACGATGCGTGGTGTCATACTTTAATAAGTAGGCAAGAGTCTTTGCGTCAACCAAGTCATTGATGGCGACAACTTCAAAACCACCGACTTCATATGCGCGGCGGAATGCGAGACGGCCAATACGACCGAACCCATTGATTGCTAATTTGATGGACATAATCTTTGCTGTCCCTCCTTAATATTTAAGCGAGTAAATTATACTAACGAAAACAAAGGTTTAAAAGGGTGATATTTATTAATTTACCAAAGGTAAACGATAATTCGGTAAAATAGACGCCTACCTGGTTATGGATTTAAACAAATCGCTTAAATCCACTCCTAGGCCTTTCGAAATTTTGTAAATAGAAGAAATGGAAGCATTACCCCTTCCATGCTCAAGGTCACTTATGTATTGTTTGCTTAATCCGGTTAGCAAAGAAAGCTTAAATTGAGATATCTTTTTTCTACTTCTTATATAAGCCACCCTTATACCTAAATTTTTCCTTAGTTTTTCTTCTTCCTCTTTTTCTAACTCTTTATCTATCAGTTCCAATATCATCGATATATTCCTCATGGATTTTTCTAAAAATATGATTAACGTTTGATTTTGAAACTTCGCTAGAAAGTTCATTTGACATCATTTTTGATAATTCTTCTAAACTAGCATCGGGGTTTTTTATTCTAAGCATTCCTAAAGTCCTAATTTTTAAACCCATTTTGTCAAACAATCCTTTTTTAGTTAAATACTCGATTTCTTTTATTTGTCTAGAAGATGCAGACAATGTTTTCTCCATATTGGCGGAATCTAAATTATTTAATCTATTTCCAATATTAGCAAAATCCCTATCTATCCTGACATTTTCAAAATCAAGGCAAGACTCTTTCGCGCCAATAAAAGCCAAAAAGGAAGATAGTTGATCGCCTCGTTTTAAATAAACTACTGTTTGTTTTCTTCTAGAAACTATTTTAGGGGTAAATTGAGAAGCTTTGATTTTAGAAATAAGTTTGCATAAAAATAAAGCAAAATCAGCATCTGACAAAGCTAGTTCCAAGTGATAATTGCTAGATTTGGGGTCATTAACCGAACCTACCGCCAAAAAACAACCAGCTAAATAAGAGGAAAGATGGTTGTTTCCTTCCAATAGGCTTTTAGGCGCCTTATTTGAGAAAAAATCCACATCCAAATCAGAGCAAATATAATTGGCCTCGCTTACTAAACAATGATATTTGACTGCCTTTCTAAAATTCATGCTTTTGGTATAACTAAACCTGACATTGACTCCATAAATAGAAGAAAAGGCTTGGTATAACAATTTGGCTATCTTCGAAGATTCAGTTGATAAATCCAAGACATCATCCAATCTATAGGTCCCGTTGCATTTGGCAAAACCAGATAAAAAAGGGCGAAGAAGTTCATCCTTAAAAGGGAGGGAAGCAATTTCTTCTTTTACTTGCAAAGCAAAGGAATAATAAGATCGTTCCATATTATTGTCTCTTTAATTCCTTATGCGAAATCAAACAACGATATTTGCTTTTATAACGCATATAAGCTTGCGTAGCAAAAAATACGGAACGATGTTGGCCGCCCGTACAGCCAAAATAGATAGAAAGGAATTTTCTTTCTTCTTTACTAGCTTCCTTAAGAAAATAGTCCAAATAATTAAATAAATAAGAGGAAAACTCTTTCACGCTTTCTTTGCTTTCTAAAAAAGAAATAACCTCCTCATCTAAACCGGTTTTCTCTTTAAGACCTTTTTCCCAATAAGGATTAGGGATATTACGGCAATCAAAAATCAAATCGGCATCTGCAGGAATTTCATATTTATAACCAAAGGAAGAAAAAGAAACAATCAATTCATTCTCTTTAATGCAAGCGTCAACCTTTTCATTTAATTCCTTGCAATCAATATTTGAACAATCTATATAGGCAAAGGAATAATTACGCAATTTTTTTATTTCTAAAGAATTGCTTTCATCTAAAACAATCAAGCGAAAATCAAAAACCCTTTCCTTTTTTAAATAACGGCATAGATTAAATAATGGAATTGGACTAAAAAAAGCAAAGACTTTATCAAAAGGAAAAGCATTTATATTTTTTACGATTTCTTTTTCCTCTGTCTCGTTTGAAAGTTTGATTTCTTTAAAGCTTTCATTTAAAAAACAAGCCTTAATTAGTTCGTTATATCTAGATGAAGAATCATTAATCAGGAAAAGACGTTTCACTATTTGAAGCTCCTAACATAATTAATGGCACTTATGGCTGCAATAGCACCTTCGCTGGCGGCGTTGACTAATTGCTTCACTTTCTTATTGACCACATCCCCGCAAGCAAAAAGCCCAGGCACGTTAGTTGAATTAGAAGAATCGATTAAAACAAACCCATTGCAATTATTTACTTTTAAAGAGGATAGAAACTGTATTGAAGATATTTGTTCAAATAAAGGGAATATAGCAGATACGTGTATCTCTTTTTCTTCTTTTTCGTTAGAAATAAGAATAGAAGAAACAAATTGTTCTCCTTTTATTTCTTTCAATTTATAGCCTTGGATAAGCTGGATATTTTCCTTTTTAATTACTTCAT
>DOQE01000008.1 GCA_003512585.1 Bacillota bacterium
ACGTCACTACGCCTGGGACGAAAAATTGGAAAACAAATATTTCATATGACCGCGAAATAGCAAGAACGCTATTATCTACAATGGGCAATCATCATAGGGCTGGTGTTGATAATTATGTAACTGATGTAGGCTCGCTTAGGGCATTATCCGAAAGAGAATGTTTAAGGCTTATGGGTTTTACTGATGATTTTAAAATTGTAGTTAGCAAAGCGCAAATGTATAAGCAGGTTGGCAATTCCATGGTTGTCGATGTAGTTATGGCTTTGATTGAGGCAATTCTTAAGACTGGAATCTTTAATTCTTGAAAATATTTTTGTAAGGTTAGTCAATTAAATATTGACAAAAACAAATTTTCTTTAATTATTTTTTTATGAATTTTGTATTTATTTCCCCTAATTTTCCAATTCGAAATTATAAATGGGTGGAGTCTTTATCTAGACGCGGGGTTAATGTTTTAGGCATTGGAGACGCCCCTTTTTCTTCTTGTCATCATCGTTTACAAAGTAGTTTAAAAGAATATTATTTTGTTAAAGATCTATCAAATTTCGATGACATGGTTCAAGCCATTTCCTATTTTGAAAATAAATATGGCAAGATTGACTATATTGAATCCAATAATGAATGGTGGCTATTTTTAGATTCTAGACTAAGGGAATATTTTAATGTCTCCAGCGGTTTTTACCCTAAAGATATGTTAAAAATAAAAGCAAAGTCAGAAATGAAACAATGCTTTAAAAATGGCGGGGCTAAAGTTGCTAGATATGTTTTAGTAAATGGAATCAAGGATTTAAATAAAGCCATAGAATTTGCCAAAGTAGTCAATTATCCTCTTTTTGTTAAACCTAATATTGGGGTCGGCGCGACTTCTTCTTATAAGATTAATAATGAATCTGAACTAAAAAGATTTTTGCAAAGTGAGTTGAGTGAAACATATATTCTAGAAGAATTCCTAAATGGTTTCATTGTAAGCTTTGATGGGGTTTGCGATTCTTCTTCTAATGTAGTCTTCGCTACTTCGGACCATTTTTTAACCCCAATTGATGAAATAGTTAATAATGACGAAGATTATTATTATTTTAACAATCCTTTTTCTTTGCCTTTTTTTGATTTAGATAAAGATAAGTTTCTTGAAGTAGGGAAAAATGTTGTTAAATGCTTCGGGATTAAAAAAAGAGTATTTCATATCGAGTTTTTTGTTTTGCTAGAAGATAAACCTGGATTAGCTAAAAAAGGCGAATTTGTCGCCTTAGAATGTAATATGCGACCAGCTGGAGGATGCACGCCTGATTTAATTGACTTTGCCAATTCACTTTCTATTTATGACATTTATGCCGACATTATTTGCTTTGATGAAAATAAAGAGGATTTAAATAAGGAAAAATATTACGCCTTTGCTTCTTCTAGAAGAAAAGAATTGGATTATCTTCATAAGGAAGAAGAAATATTAAATAGATTCAAAAATGAGTTATGCATGCATGGAACTTATCCAAAAGAAATAGCTAGGGCCATGGGTGATTATTATTACTATGCAAAATTTAAAGATTATTCTAAGGGGTTAGAATTTGATAAATTTGTTAGAGAAAAGATTAATAAATAGAATTAATCGCTTCTATTGCTTCTTCATTAGAAAAATATGTTTCAATCGTGTTTTGGCTTTTATTGATTAAAGCGTATTCTTTTTCGCCTAAAGATAAGCCAAATTTATTAAGCATTTCTTCTTCGCTTAGTTTGGAAACATCATATAAATAAGTGTTTTTATTCGATGCCTCGGCTTTTTCTTTTATGTATTCATAATATAAGGATGGTTTATTTTCTTTATAAAGAAGATATAAGCCTTCATTAGAAAATGAAAAGACTTTAGAAGAAACGTATATGTTTGTTAACCTAACATTTTTGAATAATGCTTTCTTTAAATTGCCTAAATTAGAATAAGTTCCTGTTAAATCTATTTGTTTTGCCTCATTTTTATTTAGTAAAAACAAAGTAGGCGTTGCAATGGAGTTTTTAAATCCTTCTTTTAGATAAGGAGAATAGGTAAATAATTCATTTAGGTCTATTTCTATTGTTTTATCGGCAAAATAATTAATCTCAACTGGCTTTTCTTTTAATAATTCTAGGAAAGTAGGCTCTAATTTTTTGCAATGAGAACATTCTTTTTGATGCAAAAATAACAACACGTCCTCATCATTTTCTATTCTATTGCTTAATTTTTTAGCAGAGCTATAGTTCATGGCTTTATAAAAAGAGGTTGGCTCTATATCTTCATTTTGATATATGAGGGCTTTTTCTATATTGTTATCATCTTCTTCATCATTTAGGCTAGACTTATTTAAACTAGAGCAAGAAAAACATAGGAATACCAAAGAGAATAAATTGTATTTTTTTAACTTTTTCATGATTTTCTAACTCAATTGGTGCTAAAAGAATAGAAAGAGTTTAAAATAATTTTAATGAAATTCAAGTACCCCAAGAAAAGAGTAATAAACTTAATTTCTATTTCGCTTTATTTTCTTTCTACTATCTTGATTTTAATAGAGAGCTGTCTTCCTTCTTCTTTATCATCTTTGCAAAGCAATTCTGTTGGCTCATTTATTGTCTCTTTAATTAATGGGCAAAAAGAAGGAAAACCTAAAAGTCCTATTTATCCTAGTTCCATATCGCTTTCTTACCCTCAGGATGAAAGATTGTTAAAAAAAGAAGAAGCCATAGTGGGAACAACGAAACTAATTCAATATTCATTATCTTTTAATGATGAATCTAATTCTACTTATGAGGTCAATGATATTGATTATTCTTTAATAAAAGGAAACAAGGACGATATTCAAATTAATTATTCCCCTTCAAATAAAACTGGAGCGATTAGATGCATTCCTTTAAAAGAGGGAGAGTTTGAAATAGAACTCTTTTCTAAATCTAATAAAACAATAAAAACTAATATTAGTTTCACTAGTTTATCAAGCAAGGACTTGCCTTCTTCTTTTGTT
>DOQE01000043.1 GCA_003512585.1 Bacillota bacterium
ACGGCTTGGACGTTATTATCATAAACCTTATCTATATGACGCAAAGAAACATAAGCGTCACTATGATCGGATTCTTCTTGGACAAAAGAGGGTTCTTCTGAAGCAAGGACTTTTTCGACTTTTTTCTTTTTAAACATATTTTATTCCTTAATCAATTGGGAATTATTGTATTAAGAAAAAAGAAAGTTATCTAGTGCATGATGCACAAATCGAATAATATTATAAAAAATAACAATTTACCCAAGAAATTTAAATAAAGTTAAGTAGCGAATAAAAATTAAGAAAATTTTTGACTAGTTAAAGAGAAAAATAGTTCTAAAAAAGAGGCGTTATGATAATCACGGATATCTAAATGAGTTAAATTAATAAATTGGTTAAGTCGATATGAGAAAGTGTTTCTATGGACAAAAAGAAGCTCACTTGCCTTTATGGCATTACACCCTGCCCTTAAATAACATTTAGCCGTTAACATTAATTCATGTGGGACTGAAGAAAATAAAGAAATCATTGGCCCGTAGAAAGAAAAATTTCCATACATGGTCATTTTTAAAATCAATTCATTCAAATAAACGGCTTCATTTGGAAAAATAGATAAAGCTACATTTAAAATAGATTCCTCAAAAGGCCCTGCTTCATGGCAAATAAGCATAGAAAATAGCACATTTAAATCTTCATGAAGTAAAATCGGAAGATTATCAAGAGGCAAATCGTCTTCATCTTCGAAATAAAAATAGCCAATTCTATCGGAAATGAATTTTATGGAGTTCTTTTCAACCCCCGCCCCTACTAAAGCATTTGCAAAAGAAGGATGGGAGAAATTATTTTGGGCAATAAAGTAGCAAAATCGTTCCATATAATTATTTTAGGCAATTTCCCTTATTTTTTTAAGTTTAAAATTATCCATATGAACTAAAAAATCATTGGCAATGCCATAAGCAAAGAAAAGAATAGTATCATTAAAAATATGAAAAGTTTGATTTATGTAATGAAAAAGGGACTAAAGGGAGTAGAACTAACTTATTTTTTTAATTTTGTCGCTTTGTTTTTTATGGTTTTAGCAACCGTTTTTACTTCTTTTTTGTCTAAAGTCTTGGTCGATGCTTTATCTTTGCAATTATATAAAGCCGAATATATCGAAAGATTCGTAATCTACATGATAAGTCTAGGAAAAGGCGAACAATTCATCTATGACAATTTATATTGCTTGCCCATTGCCATAGTTATTTCATCATTTATTCTTGCCTTAGTTACAATAGCAAGGAACTTATTACGTTATAAATGTAGCGCATCAATCAATAAGACGTTGCAATATGGTTTGTTTTCACACTTGCAAAGACAACCATATTCGTATTTTCAAAAAGCGAAACCGGGAGATTTAATCCAAACTTGCACTAGGGATGTCGATGTTGTTAGAAAATTTATGATCATGGAGCTAAACCAAACTGCTTACACTCTTTTTATAGTTGTTCTTTGTTTTGCCATATTGATGGAAATATCCTACAAATTAACCCTCGTATCTTTATCTTTGTTGCCATTTATGTTCTTTTATTCCTTTTTCCTAATAAAAGAAGTTAGAAATCGATATAGAAAAGCAGATGATTCCGAAGCCATGATGACCGATGATATTTCAGAAAATTTAAATTCCATACGGGTGGTAAAAGCCTATAATGAGGAAATTTATGAGATAAAGAGGTTCGAAGATAAATTAAAAGATTACGAAAATAAATACAAAAAATGGAGGATATTTTCTTCATTCTTCTTTTCTTCTAGCGATATTTTTATATTTGCCACTTCCGCTTTAGCTATAATTTATTCTCTTTATTTAGTTTATAAAAAGGAAATAACCGAGGGAACTCTAGTCGTTGCCTATACCTTTATAAATATGATAGTTTGGCCACTTCGCGATAGTGCAACCATGCTATCCAATTTAGGGCAGGCATTCGCTAGCGCCGATAGAATAAAGAAATTATTTCTAGAAGAGGAAGAAGATATAAATTCCGGAATAGAAGCAAAAATAAACGGGGATATTGAATTTAAAAATGTTAATTTCGCCTATCAAGATAGAAAAAATCAATATGCTTTAAAAAACATATCTTTTTCTATTAAAAAAGGTCAAACGGTTGCAATTTTAGGCAAAACCGGTTCAGGCAAATCAACTTTACTTTTACTTTTGACTAGGTTATTTGACCCAAGCCAAGGACATATTTATTTAGATGGAATCGACATTACAAAAATATCAAAAAGATGCGTTAGAAAAAATATAGTACCCGTACTTCAAGATCCTTTTTTGTTTTCTAAAAGCATTAAAGACAATATCGCCCTTTCCAATGAGAATGCGAGTGATAGCGATATATACAAAGCCACAAAAATAGCTGATTTAGATAAGACAATAGAAGGATTTGAAAAGGGATTCGATACTCCAGTAGGAGAAAAAGGAGTCACTTTATCGGGAGGGCAAAAGCAAAGGGTTGCCATAGCTAGGACAGTTTTGTCTAAAGCTAGCGTGATGATATTCGATGATTCTTTATCCGCGGTAGATTCAAAAACTGATTTAAACATAAGAAAAAGCCTTGCCAATTTAGACAAAAGGACCACGAAAATAATAATCACCTCAAGAATCAATTCAGCCAAAAGTGCTGATAAAATCATTGTTTTAGACAAAGGGCAAATTGAAGAAATAGGAACACATGAAGAATTAATAAAAAATAATGGACTTTATGAAAAATTAGATAAAATCCAAGAAAGGAGGCAATAAAGATGGCAAAATTTGCATTCGAAGAAGAAAAGCTCCCCGAAAAATTAAATCTATCCGTTTGGAAAAAGGTCTTTCGTTATGGCTTAAAAGAATGGAAATTGCTATTAGTATGTCTACTATCTACTCTTGCCATCACCTTCTATGATTCTAGTTTTGTCCCGGTAATGAATGCTGGAGCCATTAACGCAAGCAAAGAAATGAATGGTCTTACTTCTATTTTTGATTTGCAAATTAGCGTTACTTTTATTTTTGGCATTAGAGTAAGCCTATCTTATTTAGGCTACATAATGATATTTATTGCCATGATTTTATTTAGATCGATAGCCATTTTTATTTTATTTTATTTTCAAAACATCGTATCGATGAAGATAATGACTAATTTAAGAAGAGATAGTTTTAAGAAGATTCAGGAATTGCCTTTCTCTTATTTTGACAAAAATTCTTCAGGCTGGCTAATTGCAAGGATGCAAAATGATACTTCTTCTTTAGGAGATGTCTTATCTTGGAACGTCAATCAAATAATTTGGTCACTTTTCGATTTAATATTTACCTTGATAACCATGTTTAGCATCAATTATTTATTTTCATTTGTCGTATTGGCTTCCATTCCTTTGGTAGCCATCATTGTTCCTTTATTTGAAAAAGAAGTATTGCTAAGACATAGAAAAGCAAGAAATGCCTACTCTTTTTATGTTGGCTATTTAGCAGAAACCATATCCGGGGCTAAGACAATCAAAACTTTATCTAGTGAGGACAAAATAGAAAAAGAAGCCAATGAAATTACCGATTCCATAAAAATAAAAAGATACCGTGCCCATAAAGTGAATGGATTCCTTCAACCTATCTTGACTACCATTTCTTCTTTGACAATTGCCATAATCATTTCTTTAGGTATTTCTAATGTCTTTTCCATAGAAGAGACTACTTTAAGTGCGACCATAATTTTGTTTATAGGCTTTGTTTCTTCTATTTATAATCCATTGCAAGGATTAAGCGAAGTCTTTTCTGAATTCATGGCTAGCCAAGCCGGGGCTGAAAAATTAATGCAACTATTAGAAGAAAAAGTAGAAATAGTAGATACAAATGAAGTAAAAATGAAATACGGGGATATTTTGCACCCGAAAAAAGAGAATTACATTACCTTAAAAGGAGAAATAGAATTTAAAAATGTTTGTTTTTCTTATATAAAAGGCAATGAAGTTATCCATGATCTAAACTTAAAGATAAAAGAAGGCACATCATTGGCAATAGTTGGCAAAACTGGATCAGGAAAAACAACTACAGTCAATTTATTATGTAGGTTTTATGAACCTACAAAAGGAAACATATATATTGATGGAGCCGATTATAAAGAGTATGGATTAGGTTGCTTAAGGTCAAATATAGGCTATGTTCAGCAAAATCCTTACCTCTTTTCCGGAACCATTCTAGATAATCTTCGTTATGGGAAAAAGGATGCAAGCATCGATGAGGTAAGACAAGCTTGCAAAATTGTAGGAATCGATGAATTCATTATGTCTAATCCAAATGGATATGAAACAAAATTATCTAGCGGAGGGACTTCATTATCCCAAGGTCAAAGACAATTGATTTCATTTGCTAGGGCTTTATTAAGAAACCCTAGAATCCTGATTCTAGATGAAGCTACTTCAAATATTGATACCATTACCGAAAAAAATCTACAGGATGCCTTGCTAAAAATCATGAAAGGTAGGACTTCTATTGTCATTGCCCACCGCTTATCGACAATCATTAGCTGTTCTCGAATTGTAGTCT
>DOQE01000007.1 GCA_003512585.1 Bacillota bacterium
TAGAAACTTTTTCAAGTTTGAATGAATCGACAACGATTAAGCCTTTTTCAGCTTTTTCCGATAAGACAGCGCGTAAGGCAAGGTTATGGGCTTTTTTGTTTTGGGATAATTTGTAATTTTGCATCCCATCTGGTCCGAAGACGGTCCCACCACCAACCCAGATTGGCGACTTGCAATCACCAGCACGAGCGCGTCCGGTTCCTTTTTGTCTCCATGGCTTCTTATTGGTTCCATGGACTTCGTGGCGTTTCTTCGTCTTGGCAGTTGCTTGACGAAGATTTGATTGATAAACGGTGACAGCGTCTTTTACGACTTGAGGGTTAAATTCCTTAAGTCCGAAGACAGAAGCGGCAACTTTAATGGTTCCTGCTTCTTCACCTTTAAGGTTAACAACCTTCAGTGAAAGAGTTTTTTCAGCCATGGTTATTCTCCTTTCTTTTCATTGTTAGCAGCTTCCTTAGCAGCTACATCAAGGATTTCCTTAACAACTGGGGTACGGAATTGCTTTTTGACTGGGGAGCGAAGCATGACGATGGCTTTCTT
The DNA here is from genome assembly GCA_003512585.1 of Bacillota bacterium. GTDB lineage: Bacteria > Bacillota_I > Bacilli_A > RFN20 > CAG-826 > Alloenteromonas. The sequence goes on from DOQE01000007.1 coordinate 544, forward strand.
TGGTCCAGGAACTCCGCCTTTGACTAAGATGTAACCTTTCTCAGCATTGCTCTCGATGATTGTGACATTAAGGATGGTAACTTGTTCTGGTCCCCAATGTCCTGACATGTGTTTTCCAGGGATGACACGGTTGTTATCACGACCATTGTTGGCTAAGGAACCAATTTGTCTATGGTATCCAGAACCATGTCCTTTAGGTCCGATATGGTGATGATACTTTTTGATTGTACCGGTATAACCATGTCCTTTGTTATGGCCGATGATGTCAACGACTTCACCAGTTTTGAATAAATCACAGGTAAGGGTTTCTCCAACGTTCTTCCCGTAGATTTCATCGCCTTTTAGCTCATACATCGCTTCTTTTGTGGCGACTCCAGCTTTCTTGTAGATGCCCTTTTCAGCTTTAGTCAAATGACGTTCGGCTTTGTCTTCGTAACCAACTTGGATAGCTTCATAGCCATCTTTTTCTTTGGTTTTCTTTCCGATGACAACATTGGGGAGCACCTCAATAACGGTGACTGGATACATTGTTCCGTCTGGGGCAAAGACCTCGGTCATGCCCATTTTTCTTCCGATTATGGATTTCATGAATTAGGTCCTCCTTATAATTTGATGTCGATATCGACGCCAGAAGGTAAATCTAATCTTCTTAATGTATCGACTGTTTCTTTGGTTGGGTTGGTAATATAAATCAACCTCTTGTGCGTGCGGATCTCGAATTGTTCACGTGCATCCTTATATTTAAAGGTAGCGCGCAAGACAGTATAGATCTGCTTTTCGGTTGGTAGAGGGATTGGTCCCTTTACGCTAGCTCCGGTTTTCTTGGCTACTTCTAAGATTTTCTCAACGCAAAGATCAAGAATCTTGTGGTCATAAGCCATTAAGCGAACACGGATCGCTTTTTCTTTTGCCATGAATTTTCCTCCTATGACTTTTTCAGGCTTCATAACGATTGCTCAATGCGAATTCCCCGGCCACCCTATCATGACAACGCCTGTAGGTGTGTCAGCAACCTCGCACTTCAACGCAAACGCCAGCGTGTAATAAGATATTCTTTCATGCGCGCATAGTCAACATTTTTCTTCAAGTTTTTTTAGATTTTATGGCTACTTTTTGAATTACAAAATAAAGGTAGCAAACAAAAGTTCGATGCCATCGTAACATATTCAATTTTATAGATTTTTTTGTGCACGTTGCACAAAGTTTCAATAATTTAGTTTAAAAAATGAAATTGAAACCGTCTTATTATTTAAAGTCTTTTTGTTTATTTTTTATTCTTTCTAAGTATTCCCTATACGAAAGATAACAACCGCAATATTGCTGATTATATAAATTATAGAAAATTCTCATTTCCCTAGCTTTGTCTTGACCTTTGTTTTTCTTAAAATCGCTATAAAAATATTTAGTGTTTGGATATCTTGCCTCTAATTTCTTGCCTATTTCATTTAATTTTTGAGAATTTTTTTGTCTAGATATGGTCATAACGGTCGTGAAATAGTCATACCCATTATTTGAAGCATAATCATAAGCTTCGCCCATCCTTTTTTCATAACAGGCAAAACACCTGGGACCACCCTCTTTTTCTCCTTCAAATTGTTTTAAGAAAAAATTATAGGAATCATTATCATAAGTAGGAATTATTAATTTGACATCGTAACCGTAATCCCTTTTAAAAAAAGACAAAAATTTCTTAAGTTCCTCTAAACGCCTTAGATATTCACTAGAGGGGAAAATATTTGAATTATTATAATAAATCGTTACATCGAAATGAGGGCAAAGGAAAAGCAAAGGAAAAGTTGAGCAAGGGCCGCAGCAAGCATGAAGAAGCATTTTCGGCTTGCCTTTAACTTCTTTCAATTCTTCCAAACTAACTAAATAATAATTAATTTTGTCCACCATTTAATCATTCTCGTTTTTCGAATAGTCATATTTGCCATAGATAAACATCGCGTCTCCAAAAGAGAAAAAGCGATATTTTTCTTTTATTGCGTGCTCATAACAACTTAAAGTAAACTTTCTGCCCATAAAAGCCGATACAAGCATTACTAATGTTGATTTTGGCAAATGAAAATTCGTAATAAGGGCGTCAATTGCTTTATATTCGTAACCAGGATTTATAAAAATTGAAGTATCTTCATGGGTTTCGACAAATTTACCATACTTATTATAAACCGACTCCAAAGTCCTGACCGAAGTTGTTCCAATGGCTATGATGCGCCTATTTTCTTGTTTGGCTTTATTTAATAAATCAGCTGATTCTTTGCTCATGTAAAAAGATTCCGAATGCATAACATGGTCTTTTGTATCGTTGACTTTAACTGGCCTGAAAGTCCCAAGCCCAATATTTAAAGTCACGTCGGCAACCTGACATCCTTTTTCTTTTATTTTGTTAAATAATTCATCGGTAAAATGAAAGCCAGCAGTTGGAGCAGCAGCAGAACCTGGGATTTTCGCATAAACCGTTTGATAATCATCATTATTTGATACTTGTTTTTTAATATATGGAGGCAAAGGCATTTTTCCTAGTCTATCCAAGATTTCTAAAAATATGCCTTTGTATTCAAATCTAAAATGTCGTAATCCTTCCGGAAGCACTTTTATACAAACACAGCTTAAAGATCCATCTCCAAAGCATACATGGGTACCTTCTTTTACAGAATGAGCATTGCCAACCAAGCATTCCCAAGTATCTTTTTCTTCCAACTGTTTCAATAAGAGGACTTCGCAATGTCCACCTGTTTCAACTTTTGTTCCAATTAATCGAGCCGGAATTACTTTTGTATTATTTCTAACCAAAACATCGCCAGGCTTTAAGTAATTAATGATATCTTTGAATAATTTGTCTTCTGTTGTTTTGTGTTCTCTATCAACAACAAGTAACTTGCATTCATCTCTTTTTCTAGATGGAGATTGAGCAATTAATTCTTCAGGCAAATCAAAATCAAATAAATTTATATCCATCTTAAAAACCTTTCTTCGATCCAAATTTTGCATACACGTCTTGCTTAAATTCTAAAAATCTATCTTCTTTAATAGCAACTCTAGCCATTTCTGCAAGATGAATTAAAAACCTTATGTTATGTATGGAATTAAGCGTATTGGAAAGCCCTTCGTTAATTCTATAAAGATGATGAAGATAAGCTTTTGTAAAGTGGGTGCAGGTATAGCAATCGCATTCATCATCTAATTGAGTAAAATCTTCTTTATATTGAGCTCTTTGAATGTTAACTCTACCATGGCTTGTTAACAAAGCCCCATGTCTAGCAAGTCTAGTAGGCAAAACGCAGTCAAACATATCCACG
>DOQE01000136.1 GCA_003512585.1 Bacillota bacterium
GAGGGATTGAAGACATAAAAAAACCACTTAATAGATCGGGTCAGAGATCTAAAACACCATACTAGTAGTGACGGCACACCTTAAAACGTTTTTATAAATAAAAGTTTTGCATTATTTATAAAATCATTTTATTCAATTTTGGGCACGGGAATAGGATTTCTATGGTCCATCGAAGCATGGAAAGAATTCACACTTTTATTTACTTTATGAAGCAAAAAAAGAGAATTAGACATTTATATTGACGAAATTGGTGATGAATAAGTATTTTACGTTGATAACCCTCTTTATATTGTTTCTTTTGTTTGCATAGAATCTGAAAATGATAATAAAGCTTCAAATGAGTCTTTTAATAATAAATTGTCTAAATTAAGTATTGGTGATCGTTTTGCCTACGTTGGTAATTTAGCATGAAAAGAAAAACCTTACAAAAATTTATTGTTGGAAGATAGACAAAAACTGTTTGGAGCTATTTTCTTTTTTGCTAAAAAAGTTAATTTTCTTATTTAATACTATAATTGATAAAAAAGTTCACCAGGAAAAATCTTTATATGAGAGAATTGCTGATGGTTTAGTAGAAGCCATTCATAACTACGAAGATTAATTTAGTAATTTTTCAAAAATTAGAATTCATTATGATGGTTGGCACGCATTTTTGAAAGGTGTTTTTATTGCATCGACTTAAATATGCTTTTTCTAGTGTTGAATACGTGTCGGAAAAACAAACTGAATCCCCATTTATGCAATTAGCAGATATGGTTTTTAGGGAATTGATTTGGTATAAAGCATAAAAAGGCTGTCTTACTAAAAGCGATGAAAACTTCTTTGGAAAGGAACGAAAGGTTTATAAGGATTATATTAAATTCTTAAATACTAGGAAATTTAGAACTTCAAAGTCTAAAAATCATATATCAACTTCGTTTCACTGCAGGCAATGCATATCATCTCTGTTATGCTAACACACTTAAAAATTAAGATATACTGTCTCTTTGAATATAAGAAAAGCCATAATTAAATTTATGGTTCTAGTTACGCAATGCTTATAAAATTGCATTATTTTGCTTAAAAAATGGCATTTTCTTGTTGAATTAGATTAAAAATGTTAAATTATTTATTAATTGGCTGGGAGTAGATATGAAACGACTTGTTATGTGCACTTCTACCGGTTGCTTAGAATATGCACCGGAAAGATATAGGAATTTAGGCATAGATATCATTCGAATCCATTTATTTTTTAAAGGAAAAGAATATTTAGAAGGTTTTGATTTGGATCCATTTGATTTATATAAACAAATGGAAAATACAAAAGAGGTCAAAGACAATCTTCCCCATACGGCTATGCCGACTTATGAAGAAATAGCCTCGCATTTTAAAAAAGCAATCGAAGAAGGCTACGATGAAATCATTTGCATCGCCATTTCTTCAGGATTAGGAGGTACTTATAATTTCATAAGTTTAGTAGCCGCTGATTTTTTAGATAAAATAAGAATTACGGTCATTGATTCAAGGATTACTTGCTTTAATGAAGGGTATTTGGCCATAAAAGCTAAAGAACTTGTCGATAAAGAGGTGCCGACTGAAATCATAATTAAAGAGATTGAATGGATTAAGGATAGACAAGAATTCATAGGCTTGGACGAAAAGCTAGATTATTTGATATTCAATGGGAGATTAAAAGGCGCGAAAGCATATGTTGGCAAAACAATAAATATTGTTCCTGTCCTTCATTTTTCTAAGCAAGGAACTTTAACTCCTTTATTTAACACAATAGGCGTTAAGCGTTCAATCATGAAAACCTGCGAATTATTAAAAAACAAAATAATAAAGGATAGAGATGAAAAAGATTATTTGCTATTCCATGTCTATACCGGCCCTTCCACTTTGGAAAAAATGAAAAAAATAGAAACCAACTATGGGATAAAGACAAACCATGAAGATGTTATCATGTCTCCTGTTTCTGGCATTCATAATGGACCTTGGCTTGCTGGGTATGAATATATTCCATTAAGAAGAAACGACGAACCATTGGAATGATTTATGATAATAGTAAGAGAAGTAAAAACAAAAAAGGAAAGAAAGCAATTTATTAATTTTCCTTTAAAACTATATAAGAACAATCCTTATTTTGTCCCTCCTTTATATTCTGATGAAGTTAAGGCTTTAAACCATAAATCGCCTTATGAAAAAGAAATCGAAACTAAATTCTTTTTATGCTTTAAGGAAAATAATGTAGTAGGCAGGATAGAAGGCATTATCCAAAAACAATATAATGAGCTTAAAAGCGAAAAAAGAATTAGATTCACTCGCTTTGATTGCATCAATGATTTAGAAGTGGCTAAAAGCTTGTTCAATGCCGTTTTTGAATTTGGAAAAAGCAAGGGAATGGAAATTTGCTGTGGCCCGCTTGGCTCTAGCGATTTTGAAAGGGAAGGTTTATTAATTGATGGTTTTGATCAAGTCTCAACTTTTTCCGAACAATACAATTATCCATATTATCAAACCTTAATAGAGGCCATCGGCTTTAAAAAAGAAGTCGATTGGGTTGAAAGCAAATTGCTTCCATCTATCGATGATAAAAAAACTTGCGAAAAACTAAACAAAATATCGTCATTGTTACTTAAAAAATATGACTTGCACATTGCCTCTACTAATATTAGCAGCTCAAAATACCTAGATAAATATTGCGATGGGTTCTTTGACTGCGTTGATATTGCCTATTCTAAGTTATACGGAACCGTTCCTTTTAAAAAGGAAACAAGACGTAATGTCATTAAGCAATTTAAAATGATTTTAAATCCTAATGATTTGGTAATCGTTTTGGATAAAAGCGAAAAAGTAGTAGGCATTGGGCTATGCCTACCATTTATCGGGCAAGCTCTTGCTAAAAGTGGCGGTAAACTAACTCCATTGGCTTTGCTTAGGCTATTGAAAGTTATAAAGAAGCCAAAAGTGATAGAATTAGCCTTGGTATGCGTACTTCCTGAATATTTGAATAGTGGGATAACTTCTATTTTCCTTTCTAGGATGTTAGAACTTTTAAGTAGTGGAAAGATCGACCATTTTGAAACGAATTTGAATTTAGAGACCAATATTGAAGTTAGGAATCAATGGAAAAGATTTAATTCCATAGAGCATAAAAAAAGAAGAAGTTATTTTATTTCTTTAAAGTAAATTGATTGATTTCTTCTTATTCAATCTAGGATAAGACTGCTTTACAAATAAATTTTACCTGTTTGAAATATTTTTCTTGATTTTAAGCGTTACTATATTCAAAATATATGGGCTTCGGGATGTAGCGAAGCTTGGTTATCGCGTCTGCTTTGGGAGCAGAAGACCGTCGGTTCGAATCCGACCATCCCGACCATTGTTGAAGCATTAGTTTGATACAGTAAAATGTATTGAACTTTTTTATTTTTACGAGGGTTCAAATCCTACCGCTAGTTCGAACTATCGAACTTTGATACATCAGAAAGCGATTCATAGGGTTTTTAATGGTCTTTTTTATAAGAATTTATGTTTTTTAAGACAATACGGAATCCAAAATGAACTAAAGACTTGCTTTAACCCTTAGACTATATAATTCGTTTAATTAATTTTTATGTATCCTCCTTATTATCTTTGCACCTACTTTGAAGTTATAAGCCTTAAACAAGTTAAGCAAGCATTTTTATTCCTCGTCCGTTATGTAGAATTGCACATGGACTTTGACAGCCCCCTTATTTACTTGCTTAATGTTTTGATCATTTCATTAAAATAAAGCTTGCCCTTGACTCCTGCTAGAATCTATAGAAGTTGGATCGATTTCAAGTCCATGTCGTCTCCCATTTCTTTATTCTCTCCTACTGGAACCCATTAGTTTTGAATTTGCAGAATGATTTTTGACTTATCTTATAAATTGCGGGTTTTTGTTAATTGCGTAACGCAAGCGCTAGAGATCAAAGTGCAACCATCCATTTTTATGCAAGAACGTTTTAATAATTAGGCGAATATTTAGTTAAATTTCACATAAACGCAATTATATTTGCCTTAATTAAAGCAAAAAATATTCAATGATTGTGTTTATGATTCCTTCAATGGTGGAAGTGAAGTTTTAAACTTGAGTAATGAAAAAAAGGAATTTTGCCAAGGCTAAAAGAATATTAATGGACTTATCTAACTAATACATTTTTTAAAGATAGCAATTGTCGAATCGCTTTCTTTTAAATTTTTATTGGAAGAAAAGATGGCAAAAATAAAATTTATTTAGTCCCAAGCATTATTTTTTTGATGCTGGATATTTCTTTCTTGCTTACTCCTATCTCTAATAAAAATAACTCAATTCCTTCTTTTAATGTCGGATTCTTTTTATTTTTTTCTTTATCTTTTTCAAGGAAAAAATTATATAAACTTTCTATGGATTCTTTTAGATCATGCCCTAAGGTATCTCTATAATCTGAAGTCCCACATGTAGAAAAAAAGGATAGTTCGTAGTCTTTAATTAATTCTTCATAGCTAACCCCTAGCAATCCTTTCAATATAAATGATAAAGTTCCTGTTCTATCTCTTCCGATTTGGCAATGGAAATAAATCGGATAGTTATCTTCGTTTGCAAAAGTTTTTATTTCTAATGCCAACGATTTTTGCAATTCGGTTTTTAATATGCTTAAATCGCCTTTGGCATAGCAAGGCCCACCAGAATCGGGCAAGTCTATGTAGTTAACATTATCTAGTGTCTTCTTTCTATAGTTTTTTTCTCTTAGGTCAATTATTGTTTTTATTCCTAAAGACGAAAATTGTTCTTTTCCCTCTTTGCTTATTTCATCTAAGTTCGCGCCTCTATAAACCTTTCCTAGCTTTATATGTTCATTGCCGATTTTGCTTCCTCCAATGTCACGTACATTTTTCACTCCATCAATTCTTAAGGTACGTGGGCTATTTTTTGTTTTAAAAGAAAGTATATTGCTTTCTTGGTTAGTCGTTATGTTTTTGACTTTGCAATAATAAGTCAATCCCGGATAAAGGTTATCGATAAAAAAAGAAGAGGAATCAAAATGATATTTTTTAAAATCTTTAAAATCTTTATTGTTCGAAATAAAGAATAGATAAGCGTTTTTATTCGAAGAAAAATCATTTATTTCAAATTCGATGGGGGCAGGGTAGGAGTTTTCAACTTCCCTTTTCTTTAAAGTAGTTGCAAATACAAACGGTTTATATGAAGAGAAAAAAGAATTCATTTCGGCGTTTAATAATGTTATCGTGTCATTCTCTTTTTTATTTTTTATTTTTAGTTCCATGGGATAAATTTTAATTTAAAACTGCTATTTGTTTTCTTTCTTTCTTATATCTTGATTTAAAAACGCATTTTTTTAACTTTTTAAAATACGCATTGGATTATTTTCTTATATATCATTAAACCAAGCGAGGAATAATAATGGATAAGAAAGAGCAGGCCATTAACCTTTTTAATGAGGGCAATGGTATTTTACGTCTTAAACCCACTTGGGTTCCAAGGAGTTTTTGCAGACCTGGAAAAAGAATAAAACTACATCCAGACGATTATTATGTATTAGGCTTAAAAAGAGGCGGGATAGATGAAAGATGGCTTTCTTCGACTACATGGGCCGAGAACGGACCTGATACACCGGAAGACGAAGGGCTTAGCTATGCCGTTAGCAAAGATGGCAAAACCCAAATTTTGCTACGTGATTTAGTTGATATATTGCAAGGAGATTTAATTGGGGAACAGTTATACAACAAGTATCATCGTTGGCCTATGTTTTCCAAGTTTTTTGATAATGCCGGGCCTCTCCCTCACCATATTCATCATCGTGATGAGCACGCTAAAAGGGTTGGCTCTTCCGGAAAACCTGAAATGTATTTTTTCCCATCCCAATTAAATAATCATGGCGGTGAATTTCCTTATACTTTCTTTGGGCTAAATCCGGAAGCAAAAAAAGAAGAAATAAAGCAATGCCTTTAGGATTTTACAAAAGGAGATAATCATCTTCTCGATCATTCTCAAGCCTATAAAATAGATTTGGATACAGGCTGGGACGTGCCTCCTGGAATTCTTCATGCCCCGGCAAGTCTATGTACTTACGAACCTCAATTTGCAAGCGATGTCTATGCTATGTATCAATCTATTTTACCTAACGGACAATGTCTAGATGAATCCTTGCTTTGGAAAAATACCCCAAAAGAAGAAATTGGAAACTATGATTACCTTTTAGATGTTATAGATTGGGATGCAAATGTTGACAAGGATTTTAAAAAGCACCATTTCATGAAGCCCATAGTCATTATAAAAAATGAGAAGTATTGCGAAGAATGGATTTGCTATTTATGCAATAAAGTATGTGCTAAACGATTAACTATTTATCCAGGGGCAAAAGTTACCATTAAAGATGAAGCTGCTTATGGATTAATAATGCTTCAAGGACATGGCAAACTTAATGAATTTGATATCGAAACGCCTGCTTTGATTAGATATGGACAGTTGACTAACGATGAATTCTTTATAAGCGAAAAAGCCGCGAAGAAAGGTGTCGTCATTGAAAATAGTTCCGATTCCGATCCTATAGTTATGCTTAAGCATTTCTCGGAAAACAAAGAATTGGAACGTTTTTGGAATAATAAATAATTTTTAATTCATTTTAAAAATCATTTTGTGGTTTTAATAAACGGTTTAAGGGCAAAAATCGTTTATTTTTTTCTTTTTAAAAAATTGTCATTTTGTCTATCTTTTTGCTTTTATTCACCATTTTAGGTTGACAAAAAGTAGTTTAGATTAGTTAAAAATTACTTAAAAAATATATTTTACTTTTCTTAACAAATGTTTTATAGTTTGCACTCGAAAAGAGGGTTTTTATGAAAAAATTAGCAATTTGTGCAATATCTGGAACCCTAGCCTTAACGGGTCTAGTTATTGCGGGGGGGGGTTCTAAAAATAGTCCTTTAGAGACCCTTGGCGAGAACGCCAATCTTGAAATTAGCGGAGACTTGATTTCTTCTTCTACTACGGAGAAGATTTTTGAAGTGTCTACTAATCTTGGAAATAAGATAAGGCTTGCCCATTCTTCTACTTCAAATGGAAAGATTTTAAAAGAACATGGCTATATTTATAATGTCGATGCCATCACTGGTTTAAAATCCATTACCGTTGCTTTCGAAGGTGAGCTTAAGCTAACTACTTGGTACGATGATATCTTAAATGGGCAAAGCGTTAACCTTATTAATAATGAAACATCTAAATTAAGTGGTTCTGATTGTGCTTGGTTTAGGATTGAGGCTCTTAAGGAAACTAGAATCGATTCAATTGGGGTTGAATATACTTGCGATGCCAAAGATGGATCTTTTGCCTATACTAGCTTTGATGATTTAGGCAATCTAGATAGAGAAGGTGCTAAAAATAAGAACGTAACCGTTTCTTTAGGCGAAAGAAACTTTGAACAATTTGAGTATGCTTATGATGGCGTCGAAGCGAATAAATATAATCAAAAGGCTTTTGTCTTGGGGAATACTAAATTAAATAAATATAATGCTAGCGTCCCTAATGTCGGCGAATACAAATTTACTTTCCTAAATGGAATAATTAAGGGCGGGGCGGATGTAAAAAATCCTGACAATACAAACAATTCCCATGTCTTTATGTTGCTACCTAACCATTCCGATGTCGTTTTTGAAAACGTTATATTTGATTCTACCGTATCTTTCCATAACGAATTTTATACCAATACTTGGCCTTATTTGAATTCTTTGACTTTTAAAAATTGTACCTTCAATGGGGGAATATTTGACTTCCCAGCCAAGGAATTGACTATTACTGATTGTACTTTCAACAAGTATATTAATGATAATGGCCAAAATGATTCCAATCCAATTTGGGTAAGGTCAGGGGCAGGACAAAAAGGTGAGGTAAGCTTAAATAAGGTTACTTTTACTAACAATACCGTCAATGCCTATAGACCGGTTAAATTTGAAAGATTGGGCATTAATAATAATCATTTCGAACTTACTTTCTTAGATAATACCTTTAACATGTCTACTTTCAATGATACCGATTTAAAAAATTATGGTATTTATCTAGATAGCGGAGTTACTTATCATTCCTTTACCTTAATTGATGATGGCAACGTTATAAATGGTGGGAATGGGGATAAAGTTTATGCTTTCAATGGCGTTGTTGATGGAAACTTCCCAACAAAAATGGGGACTAAAATATTAGATAGAAACGGGAATGAAAAAGTTATCGTTGGCGGCAAATGGAAATCAATAGAAGAAGCTAAGTTATGCTCTTCTATAGATGAAGTCGCTACCGATACGAATATAAATGTTTCTAGTAGCGGAACGGCTATTGATGCGATTAAATCTTCTTTTACTGGTGATAATGCCACAAAACAATCTACCACGATAAGCTTACCTTCCGGCAACTTCAGCTTAAAAGATGAAACTGATAGGCCTTCTTTAAAGGATAAAACAGTTGTTTTTATTGGCAGTGGAGTCAATTCGACAACTTATTTAGCCAATAAGAGTGCAACTGGTACAGAAAAAGGATCCGATTATAGCTTTGATGGAGCAAAACTAGTGGTTTTTAAAGATATGAAGATTTCTTTAGGAACTGCCAATTATAATGGTTTCGTTCGTCCACAAAATCTAGTTTTCGATAATTGCCTTATTGAGGGCATGGGTCATTATTGGGGAGATAAGACCACTTTCAATAATTGCAAATTCTCCCTTTCTGGGGCTGACTATAATATATATTTATATTCCGGCGTTGATTTTACTTTCAAAAACTGCGAATTCAATTCTCCAACAAATAGATTCATGAACGCTTATAGAGAAGAAACTTCAACCGAGCCCATTAAAGTAAATATTACTAATTGCAAGTTTATCGGTGCGGAAGATACTGCTTCTGCTCCAAATGCAAAACCGGTAGTTAATATCAAAAAGTACATTAATCCTATTTGGCAAATAACCATTAAAAATTCTTCTTTAGAAGGTGCTTTGAATAAAGAAAAAGGCTTCTATCAAGCGGAAGAAGGCTCTAAAGGCTTTGTTTCTATTGATGGAAATGTCGTTTGGGAAGCTGAATAATTATATTCCTAAAATTGCTTTTGGATTAACCCTGCTTTCATAATAGGCAGGGTTTTTCTTTACGTCTATTAAAACTAATCCATCAAAAAAATCTTATATTCATTATGTTTTTGAAAGAATGAAACGGCATAAGAACAAGTGGGTTTTATCCTTAAGGAGTTTTCTTTTACAAACTGAATTACTTCTAGAATTAATTTAGAGGCTATGCCTTGCCCTCGATAGTTTGAGTTTACGTAAGTATGGTCGATTGAAATATTTTTCTCGTCTAGATAAGAAAAGTCTATCTCTCCGATTGAAATATTTTCATTCATCAATAAAATTTTATTTCTTTCTTTTTTAAACTCCATTCTTAATTACCTCCAAATATATATTGTCATAAAATTAAGGATAAATCTTCGAATTTGCTATATTGAAATATAATCTTAGTCAAAGTCTATTATTTTTTAGAAGCCATTTGGAATTAAAATCATTTTATCTATTTTGAACAATAAGTGACTATTTAAATACTCCATTTTTAATAATTGGTATTAATATATATTTAATGAGGTATTATAGCCTAGAAAGGAGAAGTTATTCAGTCATCAAACTAGGCTTAACTGAATAATACGAATTATATGAACGAAGAAAAAATTATTGAGGGCGAAGTGGTTTCCGAACAGAAAAAAGAAGAAAAGAAAGGCGGATTTAAAGCCTTTTGGGAAAAGACAAAGAAAAACGTTTCCGATTCTATGCTAGAAGCAAAGATCAGGAATCATTATGAAGAGAATTCAACAAAGGCATCGCTATATTCGCCAAAGGAAAGCTTGCTATTAGGCAATTGTAGCGATAAATACGGTAGCTTTGAAAACGATACTTTTTCCTATTGGGAAAGCAATAAAGAAGAAGAACCTGTAATTGGAAGCATTTTAAAAATAAAAGATTCTTATTATCAAATTAAATCTTTTGAAAAGGAAACTATCAAAACTGCGTATGATGGAATTGAATACACTAGAGATGGTTTTAAATTGTTTCTAAATAATTCCCCAAAAGAAGTCAAAGTCGTTAAGGCCGATAAGAAGTATTTCTTATTAGAAGAATAATCATTCAGAATAGGAGTCTTTTAAAATCCTATTGAATTCAACTATTGAATTTTTATCTTTTAGGTTAAATCCATATGGCTTGAATTCGCCAGAAATTAAGCTTTCTAAAATTGGCAAATATTCGTTTATATCAAGCTCTATTTCTTCCTTTCTATCAAATAGAAATATTGGAAACAAACGTAAATAAGCTATAGTCGATTTTTCGCTTTGCTTTTTTAGCCAGGGTATGTCAGAAAAAATATCTTTTAAAGTAATTCCCTTATAAAACAAAAGAAGACATATTTCATTTTCTAAAATATCTTTATTCGATATTTCAATTCTGTATCCATTTTGTTCTAAAATCGATTTGAATTCGTTGGCCTTTTCTTTGTTTTTGTTTATGTAGGCAATTTGTAATTTCTTTTCCATAATTTTTAATGTTTCTAATTAATTGATTTTATTAGAAAATTATAGTTTTTTCACCATTTTAGATTAAAATAGCTATAATATTTTTGCCAAAATTAAAGAAAAAGGAACTGAAAGGAGTTTTTTAATTCATTATGGCTGATAAAAATAGAAGAATTTGCATTGTTGGTGGTGGTCCGGCTGGACAAACCGTTGCCATGAACCTTGAGAAAAAAGGGTATGACAACTATGTAATTTATGAAAAGCTTGATCGCGTCGGCGGAAAAGCTTTCTCACCAAAAATGAAAATGGGCCCAAATATGGAAGAAGAAAGAACCATTGAAATGGGTGCCGTTATGGGTTGCGATACATATTTTGCCGTTGCCGAAGCAGAAAAGTTCGGCGGAACAACCCACTTAGATGGTCCGGCAATGGGAAGAAAATTCATGACCGTTGACGGGAAGGAAGTAAAAAGAACTCTTTGCCAAAAGCTAAACATGCTTCTTAAGCTCAACAAAATGAGCAAATTGCTTAATAAAAAGTATTACGGATATGATGTCAATGGCCATAGAGGCGTTGCCAAAGGCGAATACGATGGACCATTGCCAACTACCCCTGAATTAAAGGTAATCAAAGGCAAGAATGAAAACCTTAAGGAATTAGCAATGCCTTTCTCAGAATTCTTAAAGAAGAATAATTGCGAAGCAGCCGCTCCAGTTTGGAAAGGTCCATTTACTTCTTTTGGATATGGCTATTTTGACGAGATTCCTGCCGCATATGTTGTTAAATATCTAGATGCTTTTACTGTTAGGCAATTTCTCTCCGTTGGCAAACTTTGGACTTGGAAAGATGGGACCCAATCAATTTGGGAAGGTGTTAATTCTCATTTAAAGCACCCAGCTATTCTTAATAGCGAAGTTAGCAAAATCGAAAGAAAAGAAAACAAAGTCTATGTCACGATAAATGGCAAAGACATTGAAGAATTCGACGACATCATCATTTGTACCCCGCTTGAATTATTCCTAAATTATGGGGATCCAAATGAAAAGGAAAAAGAATTGTTCTCAAAAATTGTCCACAAAGAATATTTCACCATGGCCGTCCGCCCAGAAAAAGATCCTGACATTTCTTATTATTTCTTTGATAATATGACTCCGGAAACTAGAGGCCATTTAATGGTTTTCTACCATCGTTGGCCAGGGGTTATCAATCAACCGGTTGTAACTTTTACTTTACGAAATCACGAAGGATGTGAAGATGTCCCGTTTGAACAAGCAAAGGAAACTACGCTAAAAGATATGGAGATTGCAGGTTTGAAAGTAAAGTCTACCGAAAGAATTGATGATTGGTATTACTTCCCGCACGTTTCTAGCAAAGATTATGCCGATGGATGGTATGATAAAGTCGAAGCCATGCAAGGAGTCAACCATACTTACTATGCTGGCGAAGTCATGGCTTTTGGAGACATGGAAGAAACAGCTGAATATGCAAGGGAACTTGTAAATCGTTATTTCTAATATATTTTAAAGCAAAATTAGCCTCGTTAATTCGGGGCTTTTTTCTTTTATAAACATAAGTTAACAAAATGTATTGACTATTAAGTTAATCTTACTATACTTTATATTTGTTAAAGGAGGCTAACAATGCCACTACCGTTTGCACCAATAGGAAAACAATTAAGAATTGTTAAGATAAGGGGAGAAGAGAAAAACAACAAACATCTAGCTGCCCTTGGACTAGTTCCCGGTGAATCTATTTTGCTAATGTCAGAACAAAATGGCGCCGTGGTCATAAACGTTAAAGAGTCTCGTCTAGGCCTTGATAGGGCTGTTTCGATGGGAATTGAAGTGGTAGTAACAGCATGAATAACGAATCTAATAACGCTAGCTTAAATAATAGACTTAGCGATGCTCTAATTGGTTCGACTGTTTATGTCGAGTCCGTTTTGGGCGAAGGAAGAGTGAAAAGAAGACTCTTCGATATGGGCATCACGCCGGGTGCCGAAATTTATGTTCGCAAGAAGGCACCTTTGGGCGATCCTATTGAGGTTACTATAAGGAATTACGAACTTACTTTAAGAAAAACCGAAGCGGAAGCCGTTGTTGTAAGGAGTGGGAAATAATGATTAACGCAGCATTACTTGGCAATCCTAACTGTGGTAAGACCACATTATTTAATGCCTTGACTGGTTCTACTGCCTATACAGGTAACTGGCCTGGAGTTACTGTTGAAAA
>DOQE01000012.1 GCA_003512585.1 Bacillota bacterium
AATATAAGAAGCATCCCCTTTATTGGCCAAGGATAATCCACAGGCTAACCCAACCGATATGCCTTCTGGGATATTGTGGATTGTCACGGCAAAAAAGAATTTTACGTTTTTGGATAATTTGGTTTTCGGACCTTCTTCCTCACCGCTATTTAAATGAAGATGAGGGATTAATTTATCCATTATATAAAGAAGGAATCCGCCCAATAAAAAGCCTAATAAAGGAGGCAAAAAAGATAAATAATCAGACAAATATTGAGATTGCTTGGCTAGTTCCATAGAAGGTAAAAGCAGTCCAAAAAAAGAAGCGGAGACCATTATTCCGGATGCTAGACCGATAATTACGTTGCCTATTTTATCCGAAAAACTCCTTTTAAAAAAGAAAACCAAGGCAGAGCCTAGACTAGTAGAAAGAAATATTAAGGCTAAACAAAAAATTGAAACAAAAGTTGCATCCATATTAATAGGATACAACCTTAGAAATTAAAATAAAGTTTAATTTACTTAACTTATTTGCAACCGATACCCAAATCATTGCAGATTGCAGAAAACCCTCCTGCCGTCCAGCCCATCATTTCATTAGCGGGATATTCTTTCTTTTTGGCTCTTCCTCCATTAAAAGGATCATAGGTTTCCCATAATTTGCCTGTCTTTTTATAAGTCGATGATAAATTGATAAGCCATCTCATCCCGACTTCCTTAGCCTCTTTTTCTAAGCCTAATTCCTTTAATCCCCAATACGCTAAATAGTTATCATACGGCCAAGAGAATGGATAAGCAGCCTGCAATTCAATTTTTTCTTTTTCATCTTTTTGAGTAGAAGTTATTCCATATTTAAAGGATAGACGCGAAAGAAGTTTTTTAACTCCTTCCTTATTTTGCGTTAACCCGGTAATAAAGGGCATAAATTGTCCGCTAAAGCAATAATCTTCCCTAAATATTTTTCCATTATCGAAATCATAATCGTAATAAAGCCCATCTTCTTTTAGCATGAGCCTATCCATCTTTTCTTTTCTTTCTTTGGCCTTATTTAGATAAATAGATTCCAATTCGGGTTCAAACTTTTTTGCATAGGAAGATAAATCAAGTTCCATACCATATAAATTAGCATTCAAATCAACGGGATTAATATGGATTCCCCTATCTAAAAACCTAGGGGTGAAATCTAGCCCTGCCTCGGCATCGGCACAATAATTCTCCCCTAATTCGGCCTTTTCTTTTGTTTCTATATCTGTAGTTAAACCAAGCCTTTCTATAGCGACGTAATCATAATATTCACATAAATCCTTAATGGTTAATTTATTATGAAAATGCCTATTCAAGCCATTTTTGGCAATTCTTTCCTTCATCCAAAAATCATATTCTTTCTTTAAGGCGAAATAGGCTTGCCTTAACCATTCTTCGTCGTGACTATATTCATAAATATCTTTGACCATGAAGTGAAGATATGGGGGTTGCGAGACCCATTTGATAAGGTTCTCGCTATAGGCGTTAGGGACAAAGCCAAGTTTATTCAAGGCAAAAATAAGATTATCGACATTATATTTAGCATATTCAAAATACCCATCGGCTATCATGCCTCGATTGGTATAAAAAGTATCCCAATAGAACAAGACATGGAAGTCCCCATTGATACAAGGTGGGACAAAAGGATATGGCAAGGCATATTTATCGCCTTTAATTGGATAATTTAAAGCAGCACTCCAACGGGAACGGATATACTTTCTAGTTTCGATAATATCTTCGTTTTCTTCTTTCTTCATAAAAATAATTCCTTTTTGTTAGACCCAATTTCAATTTCTATTTTTCCTTTTGGGTTTGTTTTTTTCATATCTATTCCAATGTAAGAAAAATCTTCTTTGGTAAAATTAAATTCGACTGTTTTCTTTTCTTTGTTTTTTAAATGGATTCTTTTAAAGCCAATTAGGCGCTTGCTTAGGATGCAAACATATTCTTTCTCTAAGCAACGTCCATATACCAAGACAACATGATCCCCGTCAAAAGGCCCATCATTGGAAATAGAAACGCTTACTTTTATATTTTCCTCATCATAATTAACAATAAAATTATCATAAACAAAATTTGAATAACTTAATCCAAAGCCAAAACCAAATAAGGGCGAAGAGGAATTGAATACATAATCTTGGCCAGGCTTAGATAAACTGCCTGGATTATTGTAATTACCCTTTGGTAAATAATGATTATAAAAACATGGAAGTTGGCCAACATTTCTAGCAATAGAAAAAGGAAGGCGACCTGATGGGTTGATTTTTCCAAGTAAAATATCGGCGATAGCTAAATTTCCTCTTGCCCCCACTCCATAACACATTAATAGAGAAGATATAAATGGCAGTTCCTTTTCTAAGCTAACCGGCTTCCCTCCATAAACAAGGAAGACGACTTTCTTGTTTAAACCCTTTATTAAATCGAATAGCCTTCTTTGAGAGGGTGTCAATCCAATATCGTCATTATCATAGCCTTCGGAAGAAGTCACCGCGTCTAGTTTCATCATGGGGTTATTCTTACCCCCGTTTTCTCCCCCGGAATAGCCGATTGAATTATTTCCCCCTGCAAAAACAATAACATCGGCCCAATTAGCTTCCTTTATGATTTCTTTTTCTTCCTCTTCATTATTTTGAAAAAAATTGCAGCCTTTAATAAATTTTACATTCTTTTCTCCAAACCTTGAAACAAGCGCTTGTAAAGGCGTGATGGCTTTTTCTGAACTTGCATCTTTATACTTATAATCTTCCAAGGCAGCGTAATAGGTAATCCCGCCAAGCTGGGCTAAATTAGCATTAGGGCCGATAAGTAAAATCTTACTATTGTTTTTTAAAGGTAACGTCCCATCGTTTTTTAATAAAGTAGCCCCTTCTTTTTCTTCTATATAAGTAAGGTGCAAAGCTTCTTCCGTCCCTACTTTATTTTTTATTTCCTCTAATTCAAAAGAAGGGTTTTCAAATAAGCCGAGCTCGAATTTGGCTTTCAAGATGCGATAAACAGATTTATCAATTAAAGAAAGATAATAATCATCATCTTTTAAACAAGAGATGAAATCATAGTTATAGCAAAGGGGCTCGCAAGCTTCCATATCCACGTTAGCAAGAAGTAATTTTTTGCCAAGCTCATGATAAGAAGAAGATATCCCCATGACGTTTTTCATTATTCCGGACATGTCATAATCTAAAATAACGACCCCATTGAATTTAAGCTCTTCCCTTAAA